>NZ_DJUS01000132.1:0-47075 GCF_002438365.1 Pseudomonas sp. UBA6276 | reverse complement strand
GTCGCCTCGGCGCTGGCGGTGCTGATGCTGGCGATTCTGATCGTGCCCATCGTGCTGTTCAACCGCAGCCAGGCCAAAGAGCTGGAGGGCAAGGCATGAAGCGTTTCGGGTTCTCCAAACTGATCCTGATACTGGGGCTGATCTTCATCTATGCCCCGATGTTGATCCTGGTCATCTACTCCTTCAACGCCTCGCGTCTGGTGACGGTGTGGGGTGGCTGGTCGGTGCAGTGGTACGTCGGCCTGCTGGACAACGCCCAGTTGATGGGCGCTGTCATGCGCTCGCTGGAAATCGCCTGCTACACGGCGGTGACGGCTGTGGCGCTGGGCACCATGGCGGCGTTCGTGCTGACCCGTATCAGTCGCTTCAGGGGCCGCACGATGTTCGGCGGCCTGGTGACAGCGCCGCTGGTGATGCCCGAGGTGATCACTGGCCTGTCGTTGCTGCTGCTGTTCGTGGCCATGGCACAGGTGATCGGCTGGCCGCAGGAGCGCGGTATCGCCACGATCTGGATCGCCCATACCACCTTCTGCGCTTCGTACGTGGCGGTGGTGGTGTCCTCGCGGCTGCGTGAACTGGACCTGTCGATCGAAGAGGCCGCCATGGACCTGGGCGCACGGCCGTGGAAGGTGTTCTTTCTGATCACCATCCCGATGATCGCACCATCGCTGGCGGCGGGTGGGATGATGTCGTTCGCTCTGTCGCTGGATGACCTGGTACTGGCCAGCTTCGTATCCGGACCGGGCTCCACGACGCTGCCGATGGAAGTGTTCTCGGCGGTGCGCCTGGGCGTGAAGCCCGAGATCAACGCGGTGGCCAGCCTGATTCTGCTGGCGGTGTCGCTGGTGACATTCCTGGTCTGGTATTTCGGTCGTCAGGCCGAAGAGCGGCGCCGCAAGGCGATCCAGCAAGCCATCGAGGAAAGTGCAGCGAACTCCTGGCAGCAGCCCAAGGCACAGCGGCCGGTGGCGTCGGTTTGATGGGGTAGGGCGCTGGATCGTCAGCGCCCTCGAGGGCCTCTTCGCGGGCAGAGCCCGCTCCCACAATAGAACACTACTCCACAGACACAGCGCGGGTTTATTGTGGGAGCGGGTCTCTGCCCGCGAAGAGGCCGGCCTGATCAGCACTCGTATTGCCTTGGAACAATCATCCATGCCCTCTGCATTCCATCCAGACACCCTACGCAATTCCCTGCCACCCTTGGCCACCCGACAGCCGCTGTCCGATGAGGCTCAGGCCTACCAGCGCTTCTATCAGCTAGACCTGCCGGTACAAAGCTGGCTGGGTCGTTTCAGCGCTGCCGGCTTCGATTTGGTGGCCCAAGTGTGGCTGCCGCAACGGCCTGTCGCAACGCTCTTCGTCATGCACGGTTTCTACGACCACATGGGGCTGTACCGGCACGCCGTGCAATGGGCTTTGGAGCGCGGCTTCGCGGTCATTTCCTGCGATTTGCCAGGTCATGGCCTGTCCAGCGGAGAGCGGGCCAGCATCCACAACTTCGCCGATTACCAGGCGACCCTCAATGGCCTGTTCGCCGAAGCGAGCCTGCTGCAGTTGCCCCAGCCGTGGCATTTGCTGGGCCAGAGCACCGGTGGCGCGATCATCATCGACCATCTGCTGTACCACGGGGCACGGTCACCGGCACAGGGACAGGTGCTGTTGATGGCGCCGCTGGTGCGGCCGGTAGCGTGGGGCCTGTCCAAGCTCAGCTATCGCCTGCTCAAGCCTTTCGTCAACGGCATTGCGCGGCGTTTCAGCGCCAATAGCAACGACGTGGATTTTCTGCCTTTTCTGCAGGCCGATCCGTTGCAACCCCGGCGCCTGCCAACGGCATGGGTGGGTGCGCTGGTTCAGTGGGTGCAACACATCGAAGCCGCGCCGCGCAGTGCGCGGACGGTGGTGATCGTGCAGGGGGATGACGATGACACCGTGGATTGGCGACATAACCTCAAGGTACTGCGCGGCAAGTTCGCTGAAGTGCGGCTGTTGCAAGTAGCGGGGGGCAAGCATCATCTGGTCAATGAGGTGCCGCCGATTCGGGCGCAGTGTTTCGGGTTTTTTGACCAGAATCTGTAACCGCGTCGCTCCATTCGCGGGCAGAGGACTCGCCGCCCGCCCCGCTCTCACACAGGCATTAGTGGATCCTGTGGGAGCTCTGCCCGCGAATAGGGCCGCATGGGCACGCTAAGCCCCAGGCCGGCCCTGCGCCTGGCCGACCGCCAATCCTGCCCGTACCGCCTCCAGGGCGGCCTGATAATAAGCCTGCCCGGCTGCAGACTCGGCGAAATTGACGAACTCTTCCAGTTCCGGATCAGACAGACCGCGGTACACGTATAGCAGCGTATTGTTCAAATCGATGCCGATCTGCTGCTGCAGCCGCTCACGCTGGCCATCGAGCAAACCCGCGGCCTGACCGCCTCCCAGCAGACCTGGAATCATCGAACTGAGGCTGTCGGCGGCCACCCCGGCGATCGCCAGGCTGACCTCTGCACCGGCCTGGCGGGCGGGTAGGGCCTGGGCCAGGTGGCCGATCAACAGCGCGCGGGTGGACTCGACCTGCAGTTTCGGCAAACCCTGGGCGTTCTTGGCCAGTTGGTCGCTACGGGTGGCGAGCAGTTCGGCGGCGACGATCTTGCGGCCCAATGGCGATTCGAAGAAGGCGAGGGCAGGCTTGGGATCGGCCAACCCCTGACGCAGCCGCGCTTCGGCACGCTGGTCCATGGCCTGGGCCGCGAAGCGTTGGTCGCTGTTGCTCACCAGTGCCTGAAACACAGCCGGTGGCAGGCTGCTCTGGTAGCGCTGCTGGGCAGCCTTGAGGGCATCGCTGAAATGCGCTCTTTGTTCAGGCCAGCCAGCGGCCTTGTACAGCAAGTCGTGGTCGTCGGCCCAGGCAGGCGTCGTACTGAACATCATCAAGAACACAAGGACGCGGCGCATAGGGACTCCTGTCGGCAAGGGGCCATTGTCCGTGGCATTGCCAGGCTTTGTCGAGAAGTGACACAGGCATCGCGCTTGGATGCATCGACACTGTGCAAGCCTCTGTCGGTTTTGCGGGCGTATGGATACTATGCCGGGCATGCAAATACCTTCTGACCATCCGCTGCTGCTGCGCATCGTCGACGACCTGGCCGAGCAGGGTTGGTCGCAGCAGGAACTCTTCGTGCCCCAGGCGTTGACCCTGGCGCTGGCGGCCGAATGCCGTACCCGTCATGCCCAGGGCGAGCTGGCGCCAGCGGCCGTCGGGCGTGGCCCGTCCCAGGAGATTCGCGAAGGCATTCGCGGTGATCGTATCCAGTGGATCGAGCCGGGCGAAGCGCTGCCGTGCGACACCTACCTGTCAGTCATGGACAGCCTGCGCGAAGCCCTGAACCGTGGTCTGTTCCTGGGGCTGGAAGACTTCGAATGCCACTTCGCCCTGTACCCGCCGGGCAGTGTCTACCTGCGTCATCTGGACCGCTTTCGCGACGATGACCGGCGCATGGTTTCAGCGGTGCTGTACCTGAACGATGCGGATTGGAGCGAAGCGGATGGGGGGCAATTGCGCATGTACCTGCAAGGCGACACGGCGTACGACGTGCAGCCGATCGGTGGCACGCTGGTGGTGTTTCTTTCCGGAGAGGTACCGCACGAAGTGATGCCGGCACAGCGCAATCGACTGTCGCTGACGGGCTGGTTTCGGCGGCGAGGCAATGAGCCGTTCTGATACACCGCGTCGCCTGGTTCGCGGCTACCAGCCGCTCCTACAGGAGATCTGGGTTGATTGTAGGAGCGGCTAGCAGCCGCGAACCAGACGACGCGGTGTGCCAGGCACACCGCAATCCGGCCGCTATCAGAACAGTACGCGGCAACGAATGGTCCCGGTGACCTGTTGCAGTTTTTCCTGCGCCAGATCCGAGTATTCGGCGTCGACGTCGATCACCACGTAGCCGACCTTTTCGTTGGTCTGCAGGAACTGGCCGGAGATGTTGATGGCGTTCTCGGCGAAGACCTTGTTGATCTCCATCATCACGCCCGGCACGTTTTCGTGGATGTGCAGCAGGCGGTGCTTGCCCGGATGCGCCGGCAAGGCCACTTCGGGGAAGTTGACCGACGACACCGAGGTGCCGTTGTCGCTGTACTTGACCAGTTTCTCGGCCACTTCCAGACCGATGTTGGCCTGTGCTTCGGCCGTGGAACCGCCGATGTGCGGGGTCAGGATGACGTTGTCCAGGCCACGCAGCGGGCTTTCGAAAACGTCGTCGTTGGAGCGTGGCTCGACCGGGAACACATCGATGGCGGCGCCGATCAGGTGCTTGTCCTTGATCGCCTCGGCCAGTGCGTCGAGCTCGACCACGGTGCCGCGCGCGGCGTTGATCAGGATGCCGCCCTTCTTGATGGCGCGGATTTCCTTTTCGCCGATCATCCACTGGGTGGCGGCGGTTTCAGGCACGTGCAGGGTGACGATGTCGCTCATGCCCAGCAGGTCGGTCAGGCTGCCGACCTGAGTGGCGTTGCCCAGCGGCAGCTTGGTCACGGTGTCGTAGAAGTACACCTGCATGCCCAGGCCTTCGGCCAGGACCGAGAGCTGGGTACCGATCGAGCCATAGCCGATGATGCCCAGCTTCTTGCCACGGATCTCGAAGGAATTCGCCGCGCTCTTGATCCAGCCGCCACGGTGGCAGGAAGCATTCTTCTCGGGGATGCCGCGCAGCAGCAGGATGGCCTCGGCCAGTACCAGCTCGGCCACGGAGCGGGTGTTGGAGTACGGCGCATTGAACACGGCGATGCCGCGTTCGCGGGCAGCGGCCAGGTCGACCTGGTTGGTGCCGATGCAGAAGCAGCCCACGGCCACCAGTTTCTTCGCGCAGTCGAACAGCTCTTCGGTCAGCTGGGTGCGTGAGCGAATGCCGATGAAGTGCGCGTCGGCGATCTTTTCCTTGAGTTCGGCTTCGGGCAGCGACTTGGTGTGGTACTCGATGCTGGTATAGCCGGCAGCCTTGAGGACGTCCACGGCGGATTGGTGGACGCCTTCGAGAAGAAGGAACTTGATCTTGCTCTTGTCGAGGGAAGTCTTGCTCATCTGCGTAAACCTGTGTCCCGAAAAAAATGGCAGGAAGTGAAGCGGCGCGCACCGGGCCAGAGCTCGATTGGCGGGGTGCGTATGCTAGCATAGCCTCCCTGTCGTACGCCCATCCTGGGTCATGAGCCGTTCTCAGGGTGACTATGAATGGTTCGAGGTTTGACGGGCCGCGAACTGCTCGATTCGTGAAACCTTCACTTCCAGAGTCGCGTCCATGAACAGCCACGCCTTGATCGATGAACTCAAGACCCTGCTCGAGCCCGGCAAGGTCCTCACCGATGCCGCCTCCCTCGACACCTACGGCAAGGACTGGACCAAACAGTACGCCCCGGCCCCCAGCGCCATCGCCTTTCCCAAGACCATCGAACAGGTCCAGGCCATCGTTCGCTGGGCCAACCAGCGCCAGGTCGCGCTGGTGCCCTCCGGCGGCCGCACCGGTCTGTCGGCGGCAGCGGTGGCGGCCAACGGCGAAGTGGTGGTGTCGTTCGACTACATGAACAAGGTGCTCGAATTCAACGCCACCGACCGCACCGTGGTGTGCCAGCCTGGGGTCATCACCAAGCAGTTGCAGAACCTGGCCGAAGAGAATGGCCTGTACTACCCGGTGGACTTCGCCTCGTCGGGGTCCAGCCAGATCGGTGGCAACATCGGCACCAACGCTGGCGGCATCAAGGTCATTCGCTACGGCATGACGCGCAACTGGGTGGCGGGCCTCAAGGTCGTCACCGGCCAGGGCGATCTGCTGGAGCTGAACAAGGACCTGATCAAGAACGCCACCGGCTACGACCTGCGTCAGCTGTTCATCGGTGCCGAGGGCACCCTGGGCTTCATCGTCGAGGCCACCATGCGTCTGGACCGCGCGCCGAAGAACCTCACCGCGATGGTGCTCGGCACCGCCGACTTCGACGCGATCATGCCGGTGCTGCACGCGTTCCAGGGCAAGCTCGACCTCACGGCGTTCGAGTTCTTCTCCGACAAGGCTTTGGCCAAGGTGCTGGGCCGCGGCGACGTGCCGGCGCCGTTCGAAACGGCCTGCCCGTTCTATGCCCTGCTGGAATTCGAAGCCACCACCGATGACATCGCCGACACCGCGCTGGCCACCTTCGAGCACTGCGTGGAGCAGGGCTGGGTGCTGGATGGGGTGATGAGCCAGAGCGAGCAGCAGTTGCGCAACCTGTGGAAGCTGCGCGAGTACATTTCCGAAACCATTTCCCATTGGGTGCCGTACAAGAACGACATCTCGGTGACCATTTCCAAGGTGCCGGCCTTCCTGCGCGAAATCGACGCCATCGTCAGCGAACGCTACCCGGCCTTCGACGTACTGTGGTACGGCCACATCGGCGACGGCAACCTGCACCTGAACATCCTCAAGCCCGAGCACATGGACAAGGACGCGTTCTTCGCCGAGTGTGCGCTGGTCAATACCGAAGTCTTCGAAACCGTACGCAAGTACAACGGCTCCATCTCCGCCGAGCACGGCGTGGGCATGGTCAAGCGCGACTACCTGCAATACAGCCGTTCGCCGGTCGAAATCCAGTACATGAAGGCCATGAAGGCCGTGTTCGACCCCAATGGGGTCATGAACCCGGGCAAGATCTTTTCCATTTGATGCGTTCATCTGAGCAGAGGTTCGAGCAATGAGCTACCAGCACCAGTACATCGATGGCACCCGTATCCACTTCCCGCTGGGCAAGGTGGTGTGCATCGGCCGCAACTACGCCGAACACGCCAAGGAACTGGACAACCCGATCCCGACCGAACCGCTGCTGTTCATCAAGCCCAGCAGCTGCGTGGTGCCATTGCAGGAAACCTTCAGCATTCCCACCGACCGCGGCGCGGTGCACTACGAGGCCGAGATCGCGGTGCTGCTGGGCAAATCCCTGAGCACCCGGCCCAGTGTCGAAGAAGTCATCGATGCCATCTCCGGTTTTGCTCCGGCGCTGGACCTGACCTTGCGCGACGTCCAGTCACGCCTGCGCGAGAAAGGCCTGCCGTGGGAGATCGCCAAGTCGTTCGACGGCGCCGCGGTGATCGCACCCTTTGTGTCGGCGGCAAGCTTCCCTGACCTCACCAACATCCCGATACGCCTGACCATCGACGGCGAAGTGCGCCAGGACGGCAACAGCAGCCTGATGCTCAACCCCATCGTGCCGATGATCCAGTACATGGCCGGATGTTTCTCGCTGCAGGCCGGCGACGTCATTCTCACTGGCACCCCGGCCGGGGTCGGTCCGCTTGAAGTCGGCGCCGATATCGTGCTGGAACTGCCGGGTGTCAGCCACTTCGAAAGCCGCGTTCAGTAGTCGCGCCGCGCCTCACTTTTTTTTTACATTCGATCTGGATAATGCCCCCACCCCAGTGGGTGCATCGTCCAGATGTGCCCGTATGAATCCATCTCCAGCAAGGGTACTCCATGGTCCGCGCCGCGCTGCATTCATCCCGCCCCCTGTATAAACGTTGGTACCTGTGGACCCTGCTGGTGCTGCTGAGCGGCTACATCGTCGCCGTGGTCCTGCACTGGGACGACCGGGCCGAGCTGTGGGTGCAGGAGTGGACGCAGAACAGCGCGCAGCGCAAGGCCAGCATCTGGTTGCCCGACTACAAGGCCGTGATCGACGGCAAGCACTTGCCGGGCATGGAAGGCGACGAGGCTTCGGACATCACCTATCACTCTGGTACCCGCACGCTGTTCGCGGTCATGGGCAAGAATCCCTACCTGACCGAATTGAGCCTGCAGGGCGACGTGTTGCGCAAGATGCCACTCAACGGCTGGAAAAATCCGGAGGCGGTCACGGCGCTGCCCGACGGGCGTCTGGCGATCATCGACGAGCGCCAGCACCAGTTGACCGTGGTCAAGGTCGACGCCGATACCCGCGAGCTGAACATCGCCGATTTCGCATCGTTCGACCTCGGCCCTTCGACGGATCAGAACAAGGCCTTCGAAGGGCTGGCCTGGGATCCGCGCAACCAGCGCCTGCTGCTGGGTGAGGAGCGACCACCGGCGCTGTTCTCGCTGAAGCTGGGCAGCGATGGCCAGCCCATCGGCGAGAAACAACGCCTGGATGCGTCCGACCTGGACATGCGCAACCTCTCGGCGCTGGCAGTGGATCCTCGCACCGGCCACCGCCTGCTGCTGTCGGCCGACTCGCACTTGCTGATGGAGTATGACGAAGCGGGCAAGCAATGGAGCTTCATGACGTTGCTGGGCGGCATGAACGGACTCAAGGACACCATCCCGCGTGCTGAAGGGGTGACCATCGATGACGAGGGCACCCTCTATCTGGTAAGCGAGCCAAATCTGTTCTACGTGTTGCGCAAGCACTGAGGCGGCGAGCGCGCTTTCAGTACAGTGATGTTGCGGAGATTTCCTACAGGTTTATCCGTAGAAACTTAAGCTTGGCTTCATCATTTAATGGTTTGATGCGCACACTTCATTCAAGAGCCCGACGCGATGCGTTTCTTCGTTCGACCCGTACACCTGCTGCTGATCGCGGCACTGCTCACGCTGATCTGCGCCTTCGCCGCGCTGCACCACTTTCGCTGGCTCGAACGCGCCAGTTTCAATGTCGAGCGCTGGCTGGGCGGGCCCCTGCCGGGTGCGATCGATCTGGACAGCTATCAGGTGGATATCGAAGCAAAGGTGATCGAAGGTCTGGACGACGACATTTCGGCGCTGACCTTCGACCCGTCGCGCAAGACCTTGTTCACCGTCACCAACCAGCGCTCGGAGCTGATCGAACTGTCGCTGCAGGGCAAAATCCTGCGGCGGATCGAGCTGGTCGGATTCGGTGACCCGGAAGCGGTCGAGTACATCAGCCCCGGTGTCTATGTGATCACCGACGAGCGCCAGCAACGGCTTATCAAGATCAACATCGACGACACCACGCAGATCCTCGATGCGCAGCACGCCGAGCAGTTGAGCCTCAACTTCGGTGGCCGAAGCAACAAGGGCTTCGAAGGGCTGGCCTACGATTCGGCCGGCAAGCGCCTGTTCGTGGCGCGCGAGCGCGACCCCATGCTGATCTACGAGGTGCAGGGTTTTCCACGGGGGGTGAGTGACAAGCCGCTGGACGTGCAGGTCACCCAGGACCGTCGGCGCGATGCCGGGCTGTTCGTGCGCGATCTTTCCAGCCTGCAGTACGACGAACGCAGTGGTCACCTGCTGGCACTCTCGGACGAGTCGCTGCTGGTGGTCGAACTGGACGTGCAGGGGCGGCCCCTGAGCACCATGTCGCTGCGCAAGGGCCACCAGGGTTTGAGCAAGAGCGTGCCGCAACCCGAAGGCATCGCCATGGACGACGATGGCAACCTGTACATGGTCAGCGAACCGAACCTGTTCTACGTGTTCCGCAAACCCTGAGCGGTATTACCGCTCGGGGTGCAGGAATTTATCGAGAAACTGCCGGGTCCGCGCCTGCTGCGGGTTGGCGAACAGCTCACGGGCCGGGCCCTGCTCCACGATCACGCCTTGGTCGAAGAACACCACGCGGTTGGCCACGTCCCGGGCGAACTGCATCTCGTGGGTGACGATGACCATGGTCCGCCGTTCCTGCGCCAGGCCTCGAATGGTCGCCAGCACCTCGCCGACCAGCTCCGGATCGAGCGCCGAAGTCGGCTCGTCGAACAGGATCACCTGCGGCTGCATGGCCAGTGCCCGGGCAATCGCCACGCGTTGCTGCTGCCCCCCCGACAGCCGCCTGGGATAGGCGTCCTCCTTGCCGGCCAGACCCACCTTCGCCAACAGGCTGCGGCCCAGTTCGACCGCCTCGGCCATGGCCGTTTTCTTGACCACCACCGGCCCTTCGATGACGTTTTCCAATGCCGTGCGATGGGGGAACAGGTTGAAGTTCTGGAAGACGAAGCCCACTTGCTGGCGCAGCTCGCGAATCAAGCCTTGCTGCTGTGCCACGCGGGCACCGTCGATTTCGATGTCGCCCACGCGGATGCGGCCGCTGGTGGGTGTTTCCAGCAGGTTCAGGCAACGCAGGAAGGTCGTCTTGCCCGAACCGCTGGGGCCGATGATGGCCACCACTTCGCCGGCGGCGATCTCCAGATCGATGCCCTTGAGCACCGTATGACCATTGAACTGCTTGGTCAGGCCCTTTACCACGATCATTGCTTCACGCCTCTTGGTCGTGGCGGTTGACCCGCCGTTCCAGGTGATTCTGCAGGTGCGCCAGAATGCTTGCCAACAGCCAGTAGATCAATGCGGCCGCCAGGTACATGGTGAAGATCTCGAACGTGCGTGCTGTGATCAACTGCGCCTGACGGAACAGCTCCGGTACCTGGATGGTGGCGGCCAGCGCCGTGTCCTTGACCAGCGAGATGAAGCTGTTTCCCAGCGGCGGCAGCGCGGTGCGCATGGCCTGCGGCAGGATGGCCCGGCGCAGGGTCTGCGCGCGGGTCATGCCGATGCTGGCGGCCGCTTCCCACTGGCCGCGCTCGATAGATGCGATCGCTGCGCGCAGGATTTCACAGGCATAGGCTGCCATGTTCAGGGAAAACCCGATCAGCGCCGCCGACAGTGGGTCCAGCTCGATACCGACCTGGGGCAGGCCGTAATAGATCACGAACAGCTGGACCAGCAACGGTGTGCCGCGGAAGAACGACACGTAGACCCGCGCCGGCCAGCTCAGCAACCGGCTTCTGGACAGGCGCATGAGCGCCAGGCCGAAACCCAGCAGCAAGCCGAAGAACATGCCGCCCAGGCTGAGAAATATCGTGTAGTAGGCGCCCTTGAGCAGAAAGGGCGCCGAATCGAGCATCAGCTGCAGGCTGCTCTCGATCATTGGGTGACGTCAGCGCTGAACCATTGCTTGGAGAGCTTGGCCAGGGTGCCGTCCTTGCGCAGTTTCTCCAGAGCGTCGTCGATGGCCTTGAGCAGCTCCGGTTCGCCCTTGCGCACGGCGATCCCCGATTCCTGACGCGAGAACGCGTCGCCGGCCAGGGCCAGAGTCTCGTTGGTCTTGTTGATCAGGTCGAAGGCCGCCAGGCGATCCACCAGGATGGCATCGATGCGGCCGACACGCAGGTCCTGGTACTTGGTGGGGTCATCGTCATAGGTCTTCACGATGGCGCTCGGCACGTTGTCCTTGAGCCACTGCTCGTAGTTGGTGCCCAGGCCCATGCCGACTTTCTTGCCCCCCAGGTCCGACGCCTGCTTGATGCTGTCGGCGTTCTTCTTGGCGACCACCGCCTGGATACCGGAAATGGTGTAGGGCGTGGAGAAGTCGTACTTCTTCTTGCGCTCCTCGGAGATGGTCACCTGATTGACCACGATGTCCAGACGCTTGGAATCCAGCGCCGCGAGGATGCCGGCCCACGGGGTCGCCTGCAGTTTGACCTTGACGCCCAGCTCCTTGGCCAACGCCTCGGAAAGCTGCACTTCGAAACCGGTCAGCTTGCCGTTTTCATCGACGAAGCTGAACGGTGGATAGGTACCCTCCAGGCCGACGTTGATGACACCGGCGTCCTTGATCTTCTGCAACTGTTCGCCGGCGACCGCCTGGCCCAGCAGCGAGCTGCCCAGAACCAGACCGGCGATCAGCAGGTGTTTGCGCAATGCGGGAAAATTCATGGCGAATCCTTGTTGTAATGGATGATCGTGATGAAGGAGGGGCGCGATCGGAAAACAGGACTATAGGCACCGCCACGCTGGCCCACAAGTCCCAACGGTAGCCACGGAACGTATGACCCCGGCTTATGTTCAGATGCTCCACGATCGATCCAAAGCGTTCTTTTTGGTGCCAGGATTTTTCCCGTATGGTGGGCGCCTATCGGCGGCCATCGCTGTTTTCGCACAGGGCAGGACATAACCGTGAACGACATTCCTCAGGCACGCAAAGGCCATTGGCAGTTACAGTCCATCGTCGGCCAGTTGCATGAGGCGCGGTCCGATTGGCGTCGGCAGAACGGGCGCAGCTGCGGCATGCAGGGCGGTCGCGAGCTGCCTTCGCGCGAGGCCATGGCCCAGGTGCTCGAACAGCTGTGCGGTGCGTTGTTCCCGATGCGCCTGGGGCCGGTGGACCTGCGCGAGGAAAGCGAAGATTTCTACGTCGGCCACACCCTGGACGCCGCGCTCAACGAACTGCTGACCCAGGCTCGCCTGGAGCTGCGTTACGCGGCGCGCAATGGTGACTGCGACCTGCCGGCCGTCGACGCCAAAGCGTTGCAGTTGATCCAGGATTTCGCTGCCGCCCTGCCGGGCCTGCGGCGGTTGCTCGATACCGATGTGCTGGCGGCCTACCACGGCGATCCGGCGGCGCGCAGCGTCGATGAGGTGCTGCTCTGCTACCCCGGCGTGCTGGCCGTGATTCATCATCGTCTGGCTCACCATCTGTATCTGGCCGGCCTGCCGTTGCTGGCGCGCATCAGCTCGGAACTAGCCCATTCGGCGACCGGTATCGATATTCACCCCGGGGCGCGAATCGGCCCGAGTTTCTTCATCGACCATGGCACAGGCGTGGTGATCGGCGAAACCGCCGTGATCGGTGAACGGGTGCGTATCTACCAGCAGGTCACCCTGGGCGCCAAGCGCTTCCCGGCGGACGAGTCCGGACAATTGCAGAAAGGTCATCCTCGCCACCCGATCGTCGAGGACGATGTGGTCATCTATGCCGGGGCGACCATTTTGGGTCGCATCACCATCGGCAAGGGCTCGACCATCGGCGGCAACGTGTGGCTCACGCGCACCGTGCCCGCCGGCAGTAACCTGACCCAAGCCAATCTGGTGCAGCACGACAGCAGCCAGAAATAAGCGTACACGGCGCACGGCCAGCGGCTTGTTCAACAGGACCGTTTGGCCCATCAATTGGCCATCTACCCATCACTCGTGTTTTAATTGAACGCTCGTTCAATAAAACCATGGATCGCGATTCGCGTTCAACAGGAGGCCATCCCTTGCTGAAAACGCCCAGTTTCTTCCATTACCGAACGTGTGGAGTGCACAACGCATGAGTGCATCTTCATCGACACCTAGCGGCAACGTGCGCATGAACCCTCCGGTGTTCTACTTTGCCGCCAGCTTCATTCTGATTTTCGGCATCGTCGTCATTTCCTTCCCGCAGGCGGCCGGCCAATGGCTGCTGGCCGCGCAGAGCTGGGCGGCCAACACCGTTGGCTGGTACTACATGCTGGCCATGACCCTGTACCTGGTGTTCGTGGTGGTGACCGCGCTGTCGGGCTACGGCAAGATCAAGCTGGGCGCCGATCACGACGAGCCCGAATTCAGCTACCTGTCCTGGGCCGGCATGCTGTTCGCCGCCGGCATCAGCATCACCCTGTTCTTCTTCTGCGTGTCCGAACCGCTGACCCACATGCTGCAACCGCCGCAGGGCGAGGCGGGTACCCAGGAAGCCGCACGTCAGGCCATGCAGCTGCTGTTCCTGCACTGGGGTTTGCACGGCTGGGGCGTGTTTGCCTTCGTCGGTATGGCGCTGGCTTATTTCGCCTATCGTCACAACCTGCCGCTGGCGCTGCGCTCGGCGCTCTACCCGCTGATCGGCAAACGCATCAACGGGCCGATCGGCTACGCCGTGGATGGCTTTGGCATCATTGCTACCATCTTCGGCCTGGGTGCCGACATGGGCTTTGGCGTCCTGCACCTCAATTCGGGCCTGGATTACCTGTTCGGTGTGGCCCATACCCAATGGGTCCAGGTGATCCTGATCACCCTGATGATGGGCGCAGCCATTCTGGTGGCGGTCTCCGGCGTCGACAAGGGCGTGCGGGTGATGTCCGACATCAACATGCTGCTGGCCTGTGCGCTGCTCCTGTTCGTGCTGTTCGCAGGGCCGACCCAGCACCTGCTCAGCACTCTGGTACAAAACGTCGGCGACTATCTGGGCGCGCTGCCCAGCAAGAGTTTCGACGTCTATGCCTATGACAAACCCAGCGACTGGCTGGGCAACTGGACGGTGTTCTACTGGGCCTGGTGGATTGCCTGGTCGCCGTTCGTGGGGCTGTTCATCGCGCGCATCTCGCGGGGACGCACCATTCGCGAGTTCGTCTTCGGCGTGCTGCTGATTCCATTGGGTTTCACCCTGGCGTGGATGTCGATCTTCGGCAACAGCGCCATCGACCAGGTGATCAACCACGGCATGGCCGCGATCGGCCAGTCGGCCATCACCGACCCGTCGATGACCCTCTACCTGCTGCTGGAAACCTACCCTTGGGCGCGGACAGTGATCGCGGTCACCGTGTTCATCAGCTTCGTGTTCTTCGTCACCTCGGCCGACTCGGGCACTGTCGTGCTCTCGACGTTGTCCGCACGCGGTGGCAACCCGGACGAAGACGGTCCGAAATGGCTGCGGGTATTCTGGGGCGCGATGACGGCGCTGGTCACCAGTGGCCTGCTGTTCGCCGGCAGCATCGATTCGTTGAAATCGGCGGTGGTGCTGACCTCGCTGCCGTTCTCGATCATCCTGCTGGCGATGATGTGGGGGCTGCACAAGGCGTTCCACATGGAAGGCCAGCGCAAGATCGCCCAGTTGTATTCGCTGGCCCCGGTTGCCAGCTCGCGGCCTGGGCGCGGCGGCTGGCGACAGCGCCTGAGCCAGGCCGTGAGCTTCCCCTCGCGTGACGAGGTGTACCGGTTCATGGACACCCATGTGCGCCCGGCAGTGGCCGAAGTGACCGCCTCGTTCGCCGAGAAGGGCTTGGATGCCGTGACCCAGGAGGATACCAGCCACGACAACGTGACGTTCGAAATCGGGCACGGCGAGGAGCGGCCATTCATCTATCAGGTGCAGATGCGCGGTTACTTCACGCCATCCTTCGCCCGTGGCGGGATGGGCAACCAGGAGCTCAAGAACCGCCGCTACTATCGAGCGGAGGTGCATCTGTCCGAAGGCAGCCAGGATT
The DNA here is from genome assembly GCF_002438365.1 of Pseudomonas sp. UBA6276. Taxonomy (NCBI): domain Bacteria; kingdom Pseudomonadati; phylum Pseudomonadota; class Gammaproteobacteria; order Pseudomonadales; family Pseudomonadaceae; genus Pseudomonas; species Pseudomonas sp. UBA6276. The sequence continues at coordinate 32,155 of NZ_DJUS01000132.1, read as the reverse complement.
ACGATCTGGTCGGCTACAGCAAGGAGCAGATCATCAACGACATCCTCGATCAGTACGAACGGCACATGCAGTTCCTGCACCTGGTGCGTTGACGGTCATGGAGGGGCCGCAAGGCCCCTCGCTCGACCTGGTACCGAAAAGCTGCACGCATAAAAAAACCCTCGCACCGATGTGCGAGGGTTTTTTCATGGTCGCGCTGTCAGTTATCGGCGACGGCGTTCTTGGCCAGGATGGCGTTGGCCAGGTCCATGTCGGACGCTTCCAGACCAGGGTTCTGCGCACGGACTTTCTGGATCGCCGCTTCCAGATACGGGCCGCGGATACCGCCTTCGCTGGCCACGAAGCTGCCGGCATCGTCCTGTGCGGCGATGATCAGCTTGTGATCCTTGAAGGTCAGGTAGGAGGAGCCGGTCGTGGCGCCAGAGGAGAGCACGTTGCGCCAGAAGGGATCGGCCATGGCCGAGCTGACGGGCAGGGACAGCAACGCGAGGGTAGCAACAGCGGTTTTGAGGCGCATGATCGAGACTCCACAGTGTGATCCGGTACGAATGTGATCCGGGGCAGTTGTCGTTCTGCTCGTTGGATAGGGTCAATGTCATTCAAGTTCCCCGAGGCGGTCGAGCGGCCCGTAGTGGCGGCTTCACATCGCGTCGATGCGCGGGGTCACGCGCAGTACTTCCTCGAGCGTGGTCAGGCCGGTAGCGATCTGCCGCGCACCCCCCAGGCGCAGGCTGCGCATACCTTCCTTGCACGCCTGACGCCTGAGCGCAGTGAAGTCGGTATTGGCGCCGATGCAGGCTTTCACACCATCGCTCAGCAGCAGCACTTCATACACGCCGGCGCGCCCGCAGTAACCCGTGTCTCGACAACGCGGGCAACCGACGGCGCGCTGGGCACCCTCCGGGACAGCCATGCGCCAGGGCCCGATGAGGGCCTGCCAGCTTGTCGGATCGATATGCGTGGGCGCCTTGCAGTCAACGCACAGCGTGCGTACCAGTCGCTGCGCCATGACGCCCAGCACCGTGGCCTTGATCAGGTAATGCGCGACGCCCAGCTCCAGCAGCCGGGTGATCGCGCCCACGGCATCATTGGTGTGCAGGGTCGACACCACGAGATGGCCGGTCAGGGCGGCCTGGATCGCCATCTCGGCCGTCTCCAGATCGCGGATCTCGCCGATCATGATGATGTCCGGATCCTGCCTCATCAGCGCACGCAAGCCGCTGGCGAAGTCCAGATCGATGTTGTGGTGTACCTGCAACTGATTGAAAGCCGGTTCGACCATCTCGATCGGGTCTTCGATGGTGCACAGGTTGATCTGCGGCGTCGCCAGCTGCTTGAGGGTGGTGTATAGCGTGGTGGTCTTGCCCGAGCCGGTGGGGCCGGTGACCAGCACGATGCCATGAGCCTGGGTGGTCATCTCCCGCCAGCGACTCAGGTCGTCGGCCACAAGGCCGAGCTGGGCGAAATCCTTGAGCAGCACCTGTGGGTCGAAGATGCGCATCACCAGCTTTTCACCGAAGGCCGTGGGCAGGGTGGACAGGCGCAACTCGATCTCCTGGCCCTCGGGCAGGCGGGTTTTGATCCGCCCATCCTGAGGCTTGCGCTTCTCGGCGACATTCATGCGACCCAGGCTTTTCAGGCGACTGACGATGGCCAGCGTGACCTGTTCGGGGAAGCGGTACACGCAATGCAGCAAGCCGTCGATGCGAAAGCGCAACGCTCCGAAGTCTCGTCGAGGCTCGATATGGATATCGCTGGCGCGTTGCTCGAACGCGTATTGGAACAGCCAGTCGACGATGTTGACCACGTGCTGGTCGCTGGCGGCAGGCGCGACCATGTCGCCCAGCTGCAGCAGTTGCTCCAGGTTGCCCGCATGGCCTGACTGGCCCTGGACTTTGGCGCCGCTGACCGAGCGGGCCAGTTGGAAGAACTGTTCGGTGAAGCGCTGGATGTCGACGGGATTGGCCACCACGCGCCTGATCGTGCGCTTGAGCACCTGGGCCAGGTCGGCCTCCCATTGACGCTGCCACGGTTGCGCGCTGGCGATGGTGACACTGTGCTCGTCCACGGCCACGGCAAGGATTCCATGGCGCTGAGCAAAGGCCTGGGGCATCAAGGCCACCACGGTGGGTACGTCGATGCACAACGGATCGATGCGCAGGTACGGTTGGTCGGCATGCTGCGCCAGCCATTGGGTCAGCGCTTCGAGGGTCAGCAATTGTCCGGGTTGGCGGAGATCGGGTAATCGGTAGTCGGCGAGCTGTTGCAGGGGGTGTGTCTGAAGCGGTTCATTGTAGTCGAGGCTGTCGCGCAGTGCCTGGGCGCGCTCCAGCCCGATAAGGCCGTCGGCCAGCAAGTCGTCGACCAGCTCACGCAAGCACAGGTCGCAGTCAGGGCGATGCCGCAGGGTCGTGGCGACGAGGGTCATGCGGGGGCCTCCTTGGCGGTGCGCGATCTGTCGTGCCACATAGCCTAGCGCCCATGCCGGAAATTGCCCTCATGGCAACCATTGCCGCATTTGTCGCCGACTCAAGCGTACGATTGCACCTGGGCCGGATGCTGAGCATCGGCCAGTTGCACATCAAGGACACTGATCAGGTTGCGCATCTTTTCCGCGATCACCTGTGCGCGATGCCAGCTCAACTCGCTCACTTGCACCTGGATTTCCAGGCTGTCCGCCACCTGGCGGGCCGCGAGCTGACAGGGAATCAGGTACTGCATGGCAAACAGGTTGAGCACCCGGCAAAGCACGTCGGCTTCGATCTCTGCACTCAGGTTGAACTGCACGGTGGTGGTCAGATTGCCAGCGGCCCAGACATCCGGGCGTAGCGGGGTCAGCGATTCAAAGGCAGACATGGGTGATCTCCGTGGTCAATGGGGAAAGTCTCCCATGGCCAACACGGTATTTCTTGCCCAACTTTGCTCGTTATGGGGCTATCTTGAATCAAACAATTTTAAAATTCGAACAATGGAGAAATAATTATGCACAGCTCGCTGGATGCTTACGACCGGCGCATTCTGGCGTTGCTGCAAGAGGACGCCACGCTGTCCAGCGCGCAGATTGCCGAGCAGGTGGGGTTGTCGCAGTCGCCTTGCTGGCGGCGCATCCAGCGGCTCAAGGAAGAGGGGGTCATCCGGGCGCAGGTGACCCTGCTGGATCGCAAGAAGATCGGCTTGAATACTCAGATATTCGCCGAGGTGAAACTCAACGCCCACGGCCGGTCGAACTTCACCGAGTTCACGGAGGCCATAAGGGGCTTTCCAGAGGTGCTGGAGTGCTATGTGCTGATGGGCAATGTCGATTTCCTGCTGCGCATCGTCACACCGGACATCGAGGCCTACGAGCGTTTCTTCTTCGAGAAGTTGTCGATGGTGCCGGGCATTCAGGAGGTGAATTCGACGGTGGCGCTGTCCGAAATCAAGTCGACCACCAGCCTGCCGGTGGATCGGTGACTGGCGAGATCAGCCGCTCCTACAGGTTCACAACACCCTGCAGGAGCGGCTAGCAGCCGCGAAGAGGTCAGAACAAACACCACAAAGCTTACTTGCGCAGCAACAGTTTCCACGCGCGATTCTGACTCACGGCGATGGCCTGTTGCATCCGCGCATCCAGCACTTCATCGGTGATGTCCAGGCTGGCCAGAGCGTGCAGCTTGTTCAGCTCGCCGAACAGGCGATCGACTTCCGGCACGTCCAGTACGCCACGGGCCAGATGCAGCCAGCTCTGGATCCGCTCGATACGCGGCAACTGCTCGGCCAGATCCTCAGGTTGCTGCTGGTAGCGGGGCAGTTGCAGCGCTGCGCCTTCCTCGGCCAGCAGATGGCCTAGCCAGCTTTGCAGCTGAGCGGCGCCCTGACGGTTGCCGCGGTTGTTGCGCTCGACCGTCCACAGGCGGCCCATCAGCCAGCGCGAGGTGTTCAGCGAGAACTGGCCCCAGCGCACGTCCAGCAGCTCTTCGGCGAACTGCTCGGGTGCGGCCTTGCGCACGTCTTCGTCTTCCTGCCCGGCCTGCACCAGCGGGCGCCAGTCTTCGAGCAGGGCGTCCAGGGCAGTGCGCAGTTCGTTGCTGCTGGCGCGCGGTGCGGCCTGGCCCAGGCTGCCGACCAACCCGCGCAACTCGATGAGCTGTTGCACCCAGTCCTGCAGCAGGCGCCAGTGGCCGTTGAAGCGGTACTGCTCGGCCAGTCGCTGGCTGTTTGCCAACAGGTGCCAGGCCAGGGCGGTAAAGGCATCGTCGAGCGTCGTCTCGGCGCCCAGCTCGGGGGCGGGCAGACTCAGCGCGTAGCTGTCCGGATCGCTGAGGCGATAGCCGCGCTCGGCCTTGCTGATGTCGCAGGGCATCAGGGGCAGTTTTTCGGCCAGCTCGGCGGCCAGCTCCAGCAATGCCGCAGGCTCGCCTTCACGCAGTTCCAGCTCCAGCTCGCAGATCTCTTCGGACTGCTTGCCGACGATGACCTTGCCCAGGTCCAGGGCCGCTTCGATAACCACCCGGGCCTTGCCGCGGCCCCAGGCGATTTCCGCCCGCTCGCGGACGAAGTCGGTGGTGAATACCGGCTTGATGGTCTTCTTGTCCAGCTCGGCCAGTTGCTCGGGCCAGCATTCGCCGTCGAGCTTCTTCAGATCGAGCTTGGCCTTGGGCAGGTTCCAGTCGTACTCGTTGCGCTGCGACAGCCCGGCCACGCTGCTGCCACGGGTCTTGAGGGTCTGGATGACTTCTTCGCCATCGCGACGCAGGCGCAGGGCGACCTTGGCCGCTGCCAGTTCGCGGGCAGGCGTGTCGAAGTACTGGTTGAACAGCTCTCGGCGCTCCCAGCCACTTTTGTTGCGCTTTTTCAGCAGGGGATGCTCACGCAGAGCAGCGAGCGTTTCGCGGCTGACGCGCAGTTTGATTTCGGTTTCTTTGTGCATGAGGGGGCAATCCAAGCGCTGGCGGACAACAACGCGCTGATGACTAGATAAGGCCGTGCAGTGTACAGCAGTCGTGCCGCGGCGGTTTATTCTTGGCGCCCGATGGCTCTATGATGGGGCTCGCCTCGGGAGGATCGCCATGCCATTGCCGTCCATGCAGGAACAATTCGCCGCCCTCATCGCGGCGCCTTCGGTCAGTTGCACCCAGCCCAGCCTGGATCAGTCCAACGGCCCGGTGATCGATCTGCTGGCCAACTGGCTGACCGAGCTGGGCTTCGCCTGCGAGATCCAGCAGGTCGAGCCCGGCAAGTTCAACCTGATCGCCACGTTCGGCAGCGGCCCTGGCGGTCTGGTGCTGGCCGGGCACAGCGACACGGTGCCTTACGACGAGGCGCTGTGGAACACCGACCCGCTCAAGCTCACCGAAGTCGATGGACGCTGGGTCGGGCTGGGCAGCTGCGACATGAAGGGCTTCTTCGCACTGGCGATCGAGGCGGTGCGTGGCCTGATCGATCAGCCGTTCAAGCAGCCGCTGATCATCCTCGCGACCTGCGACGAAGAGAGCTCGATGTCCGGTGCCAAGGCGTTGGCCGCCGCCGGCCGGCCGCTGGGCCGTGCCGCGGTCATCGGCGAGCCGACCGGGCTCAAGCCGATCCGCCTGCACAAGGGGGTGATGATGGAGCGCATCGACATCCTTGGCCGCAGTGGCCATTCCTCGGACCCAAGCCTTGGGCACAGCGCCCTGGAGGCGATGCACGGGGCGATCGGCGAGCTGATGAACCTGCGTCGGCAATGGCAGCGCGAATACAACAACGCGCAGTTCAGCGTGCCCCAACCGACCCTGAACCTGGGCTGCATCCATGGCGGCGACAACCCCAACCGCATCTGTGGGCAATGCTCGCTGGAGTTCGACCTGCGGCCGTTGCCGGGCATGGACCCACAGGTCCTGCGCACCGCCATTCGCAGCAAGCTTGCGCCGTTGGCCGAGTTGCACCAGGTGAAGATCGACTATGCACCGCTGTTCGCCGAGGTGCCACCCTTCGAGCAGCGTGCCGACACCGAGTTGGTGCGGGTTGCCGAGCGGCTGACGGGGTACACGGCGGCGGCCGTGGGCTTCGGTACCGAGGCGCCGTACTTCCAGAGCATGGGCTGTGAAACCCTGGTGCTGGGGCCAGGCAACATCGCCTGTGCGCACCAGCCCGGCGAATACCTGGAAATGTCACGTTTGCAGCCTACCGTGCGTCTATTGCGTGAACTGATCGGGCATTACTGCCTCGAATCGGTGATTGCCTAAATCGGCGTGCCTGCGGGCCGTCATCCCTGCAAGGAGTGCGCGCGTGTTGCCAAGCCTGTCACGACGATAACCCTCATACCGCTGTGCGCCGAGTGATGCTTTTCGTCCCACTTTTCTACAGGCTTCTGCCGTTATGCCCGACTACGTGAATTGGCTTCGCCACGCTTCTCCCTACATCAATGCCCACCGTGACTGCACCTTCGTGGTGATGCTGCCCGGCGAGGGCGTTGCCCACCCCAATTTCGGCAATATCGTTCACGACCTGGTGCTGTTGCACAGCATGGGCGTGCGCCTGGTGCTGGTCCATGGATCGCGCCCGCAGATCGAAAGCCGTCTGGCCGCGCGCGGCCTGAGCCCGCACTATCATCGCAACCTCAGGGTTACCGATGCGGCCACGCTCGAGTGCGTCATCGATGCGGTGGGCCATCTGCGGATCGCCATCGAGGCGCGCCTGTCCATGGACATGGCGTCCTCGCCGATGCAGGGCTCGCGGTTGCGCGTGGCCGGCGGCAATCTGGTCACGGCGCGGCCGATCGGCGTGGTCGAGGGTGTCGACTATCACCACACCGGCGAAGTGCGTCGGGTCGATCGTAAGGGCATCAACCGCCTGCTCGACGAACGCTCGATCGTGCTGTTGTCGCCGCTGGGTTACTCGCCTACCGGCGAGATCTTCAACATTGCCTGTGAAGACGTGGCAACACGGGCCGCCATCGACCTGGCGGCCGACAAGCTGCTGCTGTTCGGTGCCGAGCCGGGGCTGCTCGATGAAACCGGTCACCTGGTGCGCGAACTGCGCCCGCAGCAGGTGCCGGCGCACCTGTCAAGGCTGGGCAACGATTACCAGGGGGAATTGCTCGATGCGGCCGCCCAGGCGTGCAAGGGGGGCGTCAGCCGCGCGCACATCGTCAGCTACGCCGAAGATGGCGCATTGCTCACCGAGCTGTTCACCCGCAATGGTGGCGGTACCCTGGTGGCGCAGGAGCAGTTCGAACAGGTACGCGAAGCCAACATCGAAGACGTCGGTGGCTTGCTGGACTTGATCAGCCCGCTGGAAGAGCAGGGCATCCTGGTACGCCGCTCTCGCGAAGTGCTGGAGCGCGAGATCACCCAGTTCAGCGTGGTCGAGCGTGAAGGCATGATCATCGCCTGCGCCGCGCTGTACCCGATCGCCGACTCACAGACCGGCGAGCTGGCGTGCCTGGCGGTGAATCCGGAATACCGCCATGGCGGTCGTGGCGACGAGCTGCTCGAGCGTATCGAAGAGCGAGCGCGGGCGTTGGGGTTGAACACCTTGTTCGTGCTCACCACCCGCACGGCGCACTGGTTCCGCGAGCGTGGCTTCGTGCCCAGCGGCGTCGAACGCCTGCCGGCGGCACGCGCCTCGCTGTACAACTACCAGCGTAATTCGAAGATCTTCGAAAAGGCGCTATAGCGGCGCATCAGGCCGACCGGTGGCGCCTTCTTCGCGGGCAGAGCCCGGCTCCCACATGAGATAAGCACATATCCATTGTGGGAGCGGGCTCTTCCCGCGAAAAGGGCGCTGCGGTGCAGCAGAGATACCGCAGGGTATTCACCGCTGTCAGTTGCTGATGGCCAGGATGCTTGCCTGATAGGAACCGACGAACACATCGAAATCGCCCACTTCCTCGGCCTCGAGCGTCGCCTGGGCGGCCAGTGAATCGCGCGCCTGCTGTTCGAACTCCGCCTGGTCTTGGCTGCTCAGGGGCTGTTGCCGGAAGTACTCGGCATGGGCCTGGCTCTGGCTGAAGGAAAACTCGGCGAAGCTCTGTTTCTGCTCGGCCATCTTCGCCAGGACCTGCGCCGACGGCGTCAGCGAAGGATCGCTGACTTTGGCGCGTTGCGCCGCCATCGCCTGGGCATGCTCATCGGTACCGGTACTGCGATCGAGCAATGCAGCGACGGCGTCGATACGCTCCAGCAAATCGCCGGCCCACGCCTTGAGCTCGACCGCCTCGCCATTGCGCTGCAACTGCAGGCCCGGCCGACGACCTTCCTTGACCGTGCTGAGGAAGTTGCCGGTACAGGCCGCGCATTCGTTGCTGTCGATCTGCGGGCTGCTTTCCAGCGCACAGAACAGCAGGAACGCATCGAGGAAGCGCGACTCGGTCAGGTCGACCCCGGTGGGCAGGAACGGGTTGATGTCCAGGCAGCGCACTTCGATGTACTGCACGCCACGGGCCATCAATGCCTGGATCGGCCGCTCGCCACTGTAGGTCACCCGCTTGGGACGAATGTTGGAGTAGTACTCGTTTTCGATCTGCAGGATGTTGGTGTTCAACTGCACCCATTCGCCGTCCTTGTGCGTGCCCACCTGCACATACGGCGGATACGGCGTGGCCACCGCCTTGCGCAGGCTGTCGGTGTAGCTGGCCAGATCGTTGTAGCAGGGCGTCAGGCCGGCCTGGGCATTGCTCTGGTACCCCAGGTCGCTCATGCGCAGGCTGGTGGCGTAGGGCAGGTACAGGGTTTGTGCATCCAACTGCTCGAGCTGATGGGCGCGGCCGCGCAGGAAGCCGGCATCCAGTGCCGGCGAGGCGCCGAACAGGTACATCAGCAACCAGCTGTAGCGACGGAAATTTCGAATCAGCGCGATGTACGCGGACGATTGGTAATCACGATCGGTGCCGACATAGCCATCAGCCTGCTTGAGCACCGGCCACAGCTGCTCGGGCAGGGAGAAATTGTAGTGAATGCCGGCAATGCACTGCATGGTGCGGCCGTAGCGCAGGGACAGGCCCTGGCGATAGACGTACTTGAGGCGGCCGATGTTCGAGGTGCCGTAGTAGGCCAGCGGGATATCTTCCTCGGCCGGCAGCGGGCAGGGCATGGAGGGACTCCACAGGTACTCGCTGCCCAGCTTGCTGTACACGAAGCGGTGAATCTGCTCCAGGCTGTGCAGGGTTTGTGCGGGATCCTCGAGTGCGGGCGTGATGAATTCCAGCAGCGATTCGGAGTAATCCGTGGTGACCTGTTCGTTGGTCAGCGCCGACCCCAGCGCCTCGGGGTGCGGCGTCTGTGCCAGGCGACCCTCGTGGTTGACGCGCAGGCACTCACGCTCGATGCCATGCAGGCACTGCGCGAGCAGAGAAAGGGTGGCAGGCTCGCCGAGCAAAGTCAGGCGGCGGTTGAGAAATTCGCTCAAGTTGGATTCCTTCACGCGTCAGTCGCCCCGATATGGGGGTGGAGCGGACGGTCTGCAAGGGTGAAGACAAAAAGGAACCGGCGTCGTCGCCTGGTTTCGATCGGGCAAGGTGCAGGCCGTACTGCAATCGACACCGCCTGCGCCGTGCCGAAATTACCGCAGAACGACCCCTTCGGGCTAGAGAACCACGAAAGTACCTTGTGCCTTTGCCATCAGTTTTTCGCCCTGAAGCACCTCGGCCTCCACCACCATCGTGCGTCGGCCGGCGTGCAATACCTGGGCCTTGCAGATCACCTCACCTTCTGACACCGCGCGAAGGTAATTGATCTTGCATTCGAGCGTGACGCTTTGATTATCGAAACCGTGGGAGGTCGAGCACGCCAGGCCCATGGCAATGTCGACCAGACTGAAGATGGCCCCGCCGTGCATCACCTGGCCGCGGTTGCGCAGGTGCTCGGCCATGGGCAGTGCCACTTCCGCCACACCGGCATCCAGGCGTCGCACCTGGCAGCCGAGCTCGCGAAAGTAGGCGCTCTGGGTCAGATCGTCGTCGATCTGCATCAGCGTTTCTTCAACTGTTTGGCATTGGCGAACAACGACGCCATGGCGCCGTTGGCGGGCGCGGCGGCTTCCTTGACGCGGGTCGGAGCGGCCTGCTGACGGGCTGCGGCACCGGGACGACTGCCCCGTGCACCGTCGATCTTCTCGCCGGGCGTGTCGCCCATGCGCATCGACAGCCCCACGCGTTTGCGCGGAATGTCCACTTCCATCACCTTGACCTTGACCACGTCGCCGGCCTTCACCGCTTCACGCGGATCCTTGATGAATTTTTCCGACAGCGCCGAGATGTGCACCAGACCGTCCTGGTGTACGCCGATATCGACGAAGGCGCCGAAGTTGGTGACGTTGGTCACCACGCCTTCGAGCACCATGCCCAGTTGCAGGTCCTTGAGCTCTTCCACACCGTCCTGGAACTCGGCGGTCTTGAACTCCGGACGCGGGTCGCGGCCCGGCTTGTCCAGCTCCTGCAGGATGTCGGTCACGGTCGGCAGGCCGAAGGTTTCATCGGTGAATTTTTTCGGGTCCAGGCGCTTGAGGAAACCGCTGTCGCCGATCAGCGAACGGATATCCCGATCGGTACCGGCGGCGATGCGCTGCACCAGCACATAGGCTTCGGGGTGCACGGCCGAGGCGTCCAGCGGATTGTCGCCGTTCATGACGCGCAGGAAGCCGGCCGCCTGTTCGAAGGTTTTTTCGCCCAGGCGCGAGACTTTCTTCAGTGCTGCGCGGGTCCGGAACGCACCGTGCTCATCGCGGTGGGCGACGATGTTCTGCGCCAGCGTGGCATTGAGCCCGGAAATACGCGCCAACAGGGCCACGGAGGCGGTGTTGACGTCCACGCCCACGGCGTTCACGCAGTCTTCCACCACGGCATCCAGGCCGCGTGCCAGCTTGAGCTGCGAGACGTCGTGCTGGTACTGACCCACACCGATGGATTTCGGATCGATCTTGACCAGTTCGGCCAGTGGATCCTGCAGGCGCCGAGCGATGGACACCGCACCGCGGATCGATACGTCCAGGTCGGGAAACTCACGCGCCGCCAGCTCCGAGGCCGAATACACCGAGGCACCGGCTTCGGAAACCATGACCTTGGTCATTTTCAGGCCGGGGTATTTCTTGATCAGCTCGGCGGCCAGCTTGTCGGTCTCGCGGCTGGCAGTGCCATTGCCAATGGCGATCAGGTCCACGGCATGCTTGGCGCACAGTGCAGCCAGCGTGGCCAGGGTCTGGTCCCATTTGTTGTGAGGCACGTGCGGGTACACCGTGGCGTGATCGAGCAACTTGCCGGTCGCATCCACCACCGCCACCTTGCAGCCGGTCCGCAGGCCAGGGTCCAGACCGAGAGTGGCGCGCGGGCCCGCCGGGGCGGCCAGCAGCAGGTCATGCAGGTTGTGCGCGAAAACGTTGATGGCTTCGCTTTCAGCGTTCTCGCGCAGCTCGCTCAGCAGGTCGGTTTCCAGGTGCGTATAGAGCTTGACCTTCCACGTCCAGCGCACCACCTCACCGAGCCACTTGTCGGCGGCGCGCTGCTGATTTTTCACGCCGAAGTGCTCGCCGATCATCATCTCGCACGGGTGTAGGGTGCCCGGAAGTTCTTCGCCCACTTTCAGCGAAGAGCCGAGAATGCCTTCGTTGCGCCCGCGGAAAATGGCCAGGGCGCGGTGCGAGGGCATGCTCTTGAGTGGCTCGTCGTGCTCGAAGTAGTCGCGGAACTTGGCGCCTTCTTCTTCCTTGCCTGCCAGCACTCGGGCGCTGAGTACCGCTTCCTGCTTGAGGAAGCCGCGCAGCTTGGCCAGCAGTGTGGCGTCTTCGGCGAAGCGCTCCATCAGGATGTACTTGGCGCCTTCCAGTGCTGCCTTGACGTCGAGCACACCTTTATCGCCGTCGACGAAGCGGGCTGCTTCGATTTCCGGGTTCAGCGTCGGATCGGCGAACAGGCCGTCGGCCAGCTCGCCAAGGCCGGCTTCCAGGGCGATCTGGCCCTTGGTGCGGCGCTTCTGCTTGTAGGGCAGGTAGAGGTCTTCCAGGCGTGTCTTGGTATCGGCCTGCTGGATCTCGCGGGTCAGCTCGGGCGTCAGCTTGCCCTGTTCCTCGATGCTGGCCAGGATACTGGCGCGGCGCTCGTCGAGTTCGCGCAGGTAGCGCAGGCGCTCTTCGAGGTGACGCAGCTGGGTGTCGTCCAGGCTGCCGGTCACCTCCTTGCGGTAACGAGCGATGAAAGGCACGGTCGAACCTTCATCCAGCAGTGCGACGGCCGCTTCGACCTGTTGAGGGCGGACGCCGAGTTCCTCGGCGATGCGGCTGTTTATGCTGATCATGATAACCACCTGAAAAATGATAGGTACAAGGTGCAGTCCCCCATATGCCTGGTGTATGGGCACGTTTCGGGCACCGTGGCAGCGGACGCTTTCATGCGAACGTTGCCGCTGACGAGCCGCGCAGTATACCCAGCGATATCGTCTCGGCGCGAACCCCAAGCCTTGACGATCAAGGAATGTGGCTGGCGGCCAAAGAAAAATCTGCTAACAATGCACACGGCACGAGCGTCGGCAGCTACGCCATAATGCGCGCCGAGATCAGAGGAGCAACCCATGAGCAGTACCGCACAAGCAGCCGAAGGTGAAAAGATCCTCATCGTTGACGACGATCCGGGATTGAGCAGCTTGCTGGAGCGATTCTTCACCAGCAAAGGCTACCGTGCGCGCGCCGTGCCCAACGTCGAGCAAATGGATCGCCTGCTGGCTCGCGAAGTGTTCCATCTGGTGGTGCTGGACCTGATGCTGCCCGGCGAAGACGGCTTGTCCGCCTGCCGCCGCATGCGTGCCGGCAACAATCAGGTCCCGATCATCATGTTGACCGCCAAGGGTGACGAACTCAGCCGCATCAAGGGCCTGGAGCTGGGCGCGGACGACTACCTGGCCAAGCCCTTCAACCCCGACGAGCTGATGGCCCGCGTCAAGGCCGTGTTGCGTCGTCAGTCGGCGCCTGTGCCGGGCGCTCCGGGCAGCGAGGACGAATCGGTGTCCTTCGGCGACTACGAGCTCTCTCTGGCCACCCGCGAGCTCAAGCGCGGCGACGAAGTGCACATGCTCACCACGGGTGAGTTCGCCGTGCTCAAGGCCCTGGTGATGAACGCTCGCCAGCCACTGACCCGCGACAAGCTGATGAACCTGGCCCGTGGACGTGAATGGGACGCTCTGGAGCGCTCCATCGACGTGCAGATCTCGCGCCTGCGCCGCATGATCGAACCCGATCCGTCCAAGCCGCGCTACATTCAAACGGTCTGGGGCGTGGGTTACGTATTCGTACCCGATGGCAACGCCGCCCGGTAGACTTCAGGGGTTTTTGTAGGGTCGATATCCTGAATCACATGTTGATTCGGGATATTCGTCATTCAGAATGTCTGCGAGCCTGCTCGCTCCTGCAACGTATGTGACCGCCGCGCAATGAAGACCCCTGTCTGGTTTCCCCAAAGTTTCTTCGCCCGAACCCTCTGGCTGGTGCTGGTCGTCGTCCTGTTTTCCAAGGCTCTGACCCTGGTCTACCTGTTGATGAACGAAGACGTGCTGGTCGACCGCCAGTACAGTCACGGTGTGGCGCTGACCCTGCGTGCCTACTGGGCGGCGGACGAGAACAACCGCGACCAGATCGCTGACGCCGCAGGCTTGATTCGCGTGGTCGGCGGCGGTGTGCCAGAAGGCGAACAGCATTGGCCGTACAGTGAAATCTACCAACGCCAGATGCAGGCCGAGCTGGGCGAGGACACCGAAGTGCGCTTGCGCGTCCATGCGCCGCCCGCCCTGTGGGTGCGTGCGCCGAGCCTGGGCGCTGGCTGGTTGAAGGTGCCTTTGTACCCGCACCCATTGCGCGGGCAGAAGATCTGGAGCGTGCTGGGCTGGTTTCTGGCGATCGGCCTGTTGTCGACCGCTTCGGCCTGGATCTTCGTGCGTCAGCTCAACCAGCCGCTCAAGCGTCTGGTGTTCGCTGCCCGTCAGCTGGGGCAGGGCCGCAGCGTGCGCCTGCCGGTGAGCGATACGCCCAGTGAGATGACCGAGGTGTACCGGGCGTTCAACCAGATGGCCGAAGACGTCGAACAGGCCGGTCGCGAGCGCGAGCTGATGCTTGCCGGCGTCTCCCACGACCTGCGCACGCCGCTGACCCGGCTGCGGCTGTCGCTGGAACTGATGACCTCGGACAACGAATTCACCCCTGACATGGTCCGCGACATCGAGGACATGGACGCGATCCTCGATCAGTTCCTGGCCTTCATTCGCGACGGACGCGACGAAAAAGTCGAGGTCGTCGATCTGGGGAATCTGGTGCAGGAAGTCGTTGCGCCCTACAACCAGGCGCAGGAGCAGGTATTGCTTCGCCTGGAACCGATCCCACCGTTCCCGCTGCGCCGGGTGTCGATGAAGCGGCTGTTGAATAACCTGATCGGCAACGCGCTCTACCATGCCGGCAGCGGTGTGGAGGTGGCGGTCAACGTTTCAGGCGACGACAACGCGCCCTATGTGGTGCTCAGCGTGCTGGACCGTGGCGCCGGTATCGATCCGGGGGAACTGGTTGGCATCTTCGACCCGTTCATCCGCGGCGATCGCGCGCGCAGTGGCAAGGGCACCGGGTTGGGTCTGGCGATCGTCAAGCGCATTGCCGCCATGCATGGCGGCAACGTGGAACTGCGCAATCGCTCGACGGGCGGGCTGGAGGCGCGGGTGCGGCTGCCACTGGGCTTGATGCTGCCCAGGGATGCCGTCTAGGAACTAGCCCTTGCCCTTGGTGCGGGTCATGTTCGGGCCTCTGTTCTTTTCGATGTGCTCGATGATCATCCCGGCCACGTCCTTGCCGGTAGTCACCTCGATGCCTTCCAGGCCAGGCGATGAATTGACCTCCATCACCAAGGGGCCATGGTTGGAGCGCAGGATGTCCACGCCGGCGACGCTGAGCCCCATCACCTTGGCTGCGCGGATCGCGGTCATGCGCTCTTCCGGGGTGATCTTGATCAGGCTGGCGCTGCCGCCACGATGCAGGTTGGAGCGAAACTCACCGGGTTTGGCCTGGCGTTTCATGGCCGCTATCACCTTGTCGCCCACCACGAAGCAGCGAATGTCGGCGCCGCCGGCTTCCTTGATGTACTCCTGAACCATGATGTTCTGCTTGAGGCCCATGAACGCCTCGATCACCGACTCGGCGGCGGTGGCGGTTTCACACAGCACCACGCCGATGCCCTGTGTGCCTTCGAGCACCTTGATCACCAGCGGGGCGCCATTGACCATGCTGATCAGGTCGGGGATGTCGTCCGGCGAGTGGGCGAAGCCGGTGACAGGCAGGCCGATGCCGCGCCGCGACAGCAGTTGCAGCGAGCGCAGCTTGTCGCGCGAGCGGGCGATGGCCACCGATTCGTTCAGCGGAAAGACGTCCATCATTTCGAACTGACGCAGCACCGCACAGCCATAGAAGGTGACCGACGCACCGATGCGCGGAATGACCGCATCGAAGCCCTGCAGCGGCTTGCCCCGGTAGTGGATCTGCGGCTTGTGGCTGGCGATGTTCATGTACGCGCGCAGTGTGTCGATCACGACCATTTCATGGCCACGGGCAGTGCCGGCTTCGATCAGACGACGAGTGGAATACAGACGCGGATTGCGCGACAGCACAGCGATCTTCATGCAACACCTGTGGCAGAGGTAGTAGAGGCCGGGAACACCGGCTTGTCTTGAACGTAGGTGACGCCAGGGTTCACGACCAGTTGGCCATGGACCAGCGCCTTGGAACCCAGCAGCAGGCGGTAACGCATGGATTTACGGCAGGCCAGGGTGAATTCGACCGTCCAGACCCGGTCGCCCAGGGCCAGGGTGGTCTTGATCACGTAGCGCGTCTGCGCATGGCCATTGGAGCTCTTGATGGTCTTCATGGCCACCAGCGGTGCTTCACAGCGTCTGTGGCGCAGTTGCACCACGGTGCCCAGGTGGGCGGTGAAACGCACCCACTTCTCACCGGCACGGGTAAACGGTTCGATGTCCGTGGCGTGCAGGCTGGAGGTGCTGGCGCCGGTGTCGATCTTGGCGCGCAGGCCGGCGACACCCAGGTCGGGCAGCGCCACCCACTCGCGCAGACCGATGACGGTCAGGTGATCAAATGTTTTCAAATTCGGCAAACCGCAAGAGGTAGGGGTGGACCCGTATACGCAAGCTTCAGACCGGCGCGGCCCGGATCAATTCAACCCAGCCCGACGCCGCTTGGCAAGCGTGCGTGCACTGTAATCGCAAAGACCGTCGCTTGCATCCGACAGGCACGGTAGTACAGTTCGATGACGGCATTTCGTGAGGTGAGCCTGTGGCACAGAAGCAAAAGCAGGAAGAAGAGGACAAGGTCCGTCTGGACAAATGGCTGTGGGCTGCGCGCTTCTACAAGACCCGTGCCCTGGCCAAGGAAGCCATCGAGAGCGGCAAGGTGCATTACCGCGGCGAGCGCTGCAAGCCGGGCAAGGAGCCGCACGTGGGCGATGAGTTGCAGATACGCACCGGTTTCGATGAGCGCAGTGTGATCATCGAGGCGCTGTCCATCGTGCGCCGTGGTGCGCCCGAAGCGCAGACGCTCTACCGCGAAACCGAGCAGAGCCAGGCCAGGCGCGAAGCCGCTGCGGCCATGCGCAAGGCCGGCGCGCTGGGCGTGACCACCGACGGCAAGCCTTCGAAGAAGCAGCGTCGGCAGTTGTTCAGTTTTCGTTCAGGGGATTGATGGGGCGCAGTGCCCGCGAAGAGGCCGGGACAGACACCGTGTCACCCTGCGACGATACTCGACCGGCCGATGATTGGCAGCTTCGCCAGCAGCCTGAACAATGGCTCGGTGACCCGTACCAGCCACTGCGAAGTATGGGCTGCGAAGGGCGTGTAGTAGCCCCAGCCGAGCGCCCAGACGGCCATCAGCACGCCGCCGATGTAGTCATCCTGCCCCCAGTGGGCCCCGGCAACCAGGCGCGGCAGCATGAACACCAGGGCCAAGGCCCAGATCCACAGCCACTGGCCGATTCGACGGGTACAGACGCTCATGAACAGCGCCCAGATCAGCAGCACCGAAGCATGATCGCCCGGAAAGCTCTGGCTGGAGCGGTCCTTGAGTTCCCAGTGGCGTTCCAGGTTCGGGTACCAGTCGCTGAGCAGTACCGGATCGGTCAGGACCATGCTCGGACTGTCGTGGTCCCAGCCCATTGCGTGTATCCACTTGGAAAACAGCGCGCGCACCACCACTAAGAGCAACAGCACGGCCATGAAGCCGAAAAAGGCCTGGCGAACCTGTCCGGCCTTGAACACCCAATTGCCGCGGATCAGCAGCGCCAGCATGATCACACCGACCACGATGTCGAAGGGTCGCAAGCTGCCCAGGGTCCACACGTAACGCCACGCGGCATTGCTGGCCAGGGGCGTGTTGAGCAGGCGGAACAGCCATTCGTCGAATGCTGTACACAAATGATGGCCAATAGGCCATAACCAGAAGCACAAGAGCACGATCGGGATTGAATTGCACAGCAGCAAGCCGCTAACGTTCCACCTGGCTTGGAACAGTGGGGCTTTGTTCATAAGATACCTCTACATCCACAGGGCAGTGAGCGATCAAACGAACGCTCTGAAGCGGGCTTTATAAAAGCCGCTACACATTTTGTCACCTTTCTCAGATACTGGACTTATGCACGATCTTCCTGAAGCCGATTTCACCCAACGCTTTATTTTCGACGACGCCGATGTACGCGGTGAGGCGGTAGCATTGGAACGCAGCTACGCCGAGGTCCTGGCCAAGCACGATTACCCGCTGCCAGTCCAGTTGCTGCTGGGCGAATTCATGGCTGCCGCGGCCCTGCTGGTAGGGACTCTCAAGTTCGATGGCTTGCTGATTCTGCAGGCTCGCTCCGAGGGCCCTGTGCCGTTGCTGATGATCGAATGCTCCAGCGAGCGTGATATCCGCGGCCTGGCGCGTTTCCACGCCGAGCAGATCAACGATACCGATGGCCTGCCCGAACTGATGCCCGCCGGTACCCTGGCGATGACCATCGACCCTACCGAAGGTCAGCGCTACCAAGGCATCGTGGATCTTGAAGGTGCCGACCTGTCGGCAAGTTTCTCCAATTACTTCGCCCTCTCCGAACAGCTCGGTACGCGCTTCTGGCTCAAGGCCGATGGTCAGCGTGCCCGTGGCCTGTTGTTGCAGCAATTGCCTGCCGCTGTGATCAAGGACGAGGACGACCGCGCCGAGAGCTGGAAGACCGCCATCACCCTGGCCGATACCCTCAAGGCCGAAGAACTGTTGGGCCTGGATAACGAAACCGTGTTGTACCGCCTGTACCACGAGCAGGCATTGCGGCTTTTCGATACCCAGCCGATTCGGTTTCGCTGCAGCTGTTCCAGGGAGCGTTCGGCACGAGCGCTCGTCAGTCTTGGGCACGACGATGCACGCGAATTGCTCAAGGAGCATGGCGGTACGGTGGAAATCGACTGCCAGTTCTGCAACCAGCGCTACTTGTTTGACGCCACCGACGTCGATCAGCTCTTCAGTGGTGCCGGTGTGGACGCTCCGTCAGATACCCGTCACTGAAGCGATTTAGTCTCGCTAAATTAACAAACGGACGCCGGAATAACGCCGTTACCGACAGGAGGACGCTATTCTTTTCGGGCGTTTCTGGCATAATCCGGCCCACTTTTTAGCTGTAGTGGTTGTTGTAAACTTACTACAAAACGTTTGGAGCACTCGGCCCAGAGCCGACGGGGAACCTCATGACGCAAGCCAAGAACGCCGTGTACGCCGATCTGACTGTAGACGATCTGGTTAAAGAAGCCCTGAACCGTGGTGAAGGCGAGCTTGCCGATACCGGGGCTCTGGTGGTGCGTACCGGTCATCGTACCGGTCGTTCGCCAGTCGACCGTTTCATCGTCGAAGAGCCCACTACCCAGGACGCCATTGCCTGGGGCCCGATCAACCGCAAATTCCCTGCCGACAAGTTCGATGCCCTGTGGGATCGCGTCGAAGCCTATCTGGGCGAGCGCGAGCGGTTCGTTTCCCATGTGCATGTAGGCTCCGATCCGGCGCACTACCTGCCGGTCAAGATGACCACCCAGACGGCCTGGCACAACCTGTTCGGGCGTTGCCTGTTCATCAACCCGGAGCAGTACAACGCCGGTGGCAAGGATGAATGGCAGGTGCTCAACGCGCCTGAGTTCCAGTGCGTGCCCGAGCGCGATGGCACCAACTCCGACGGTACCGTGATCATCAACTTCGCGGCCCGCAAGGTGCTGATCGCGGGCATGCGCTATGCCGGCGAAATGAAGAAGGCGATGTTCTCGGTGCAGAACTTCCTGCTGCCGGCCGCCGACGTGCTGCCGATGCACTGCGCCGCCAACATGGGCGAAGACGGCGACGTCACCCTGTTCTTCGGCCTGTCGGGCACCGGCAAGACCACCCTGTCGGCCGACGAAAGCCGTTACCTGATCGGTGACGACGAGCACGGCTGGGGTGTGGGCGTGGTGTTCAACATCGAAGGCGGCTGCTACGCCAAGTGCATCGACCTGTCCGAGAAGAACGAGCCGGTCATCTGGAAAGCCATTCAGCACGGTGCCGTGCTGGAGAACGTCGTGCTCGATGCCGACAAGAAGGCCGACTACGCCGATGACAGCCTGACCCAGAACAGCCGTGCCGCGTACCCGCGTGAGCTGATCGAAAAGCGCGCGCCGAAGAACCTGGGTGGCGAGCCCAATGCCGTGATCTTCCTGACCTGCGACCTGACCGGCGTACTGCCGCCCGTGTCCATCCTCAGCGAAGAGCAGGCGGCCTATCACTTCCTGTCGGGCTACACCGCGCTGGTTGGTTCGACCGAGATGGGTTCGGGCAGCGGCATCAAGTCGACCTTCTCGACCTGCTTCGGCGCACCGTTCTTCCCGCGTCCGGCTGGCGAGTACGCCGAGCTGCTGATCAAGCGTATTCGTGGCTTCGGCTCCAAGGTCTACCTGGTCAACACCGGCTGGACCGGCGGCGGCTACGGCGTTGGCAAGCGCTTCAACATCCCTACCACCCGTGGCGTGATCGCAGCGATCCAGAGCGGCGCCCTGATCGGCACCGAGACCGAGCACTTGGACATCGTCAACCTGGACGTGCCAAAGGTTGTCCCAGGCGTCGACACCAATCTGCTCAACCCACGCAACACCTGGGCTGACCCAGCCGCCTACGACGAAGCCGCCAAAGGCCTGGCTTCGCTGTTCATCGAGAACTTCAAGAAGTTCGACGTGAGCGACTCGATCAAGGCTGCCGGTCCGCAGTTGTAAGTAGCAGCTTGCGAAAGAAACCGCCCCTTTGTGGGCGGTTTTTTCGTTTCTTGGTCTTCGATTTTCACAAGATCAACACGACATCGTTGGCGACAAGATACCCATCCATCTAGCAAAAACGCGGTGTATCCTTGCTGACGTCGACTGACCAAATGGAGGCAAGCATGTCGCCTATGTCATTTCCCATACCTGACGATATGGCAGAGTCTTTGTCGCGCCTCGCGCGTGATACGGGCCATAGCGAATCTTTTTTAGTGCTTGAGGCCATGCGCGAATACCTGCAGCGCGAGAGTTGGCAGATAGAAGAGATCAAGGACAGCCTTCGGGAATTGGAAGCAGGCAACACCGCCAGTGCCGAAGAGGTAAACGCCCTGTGGGAAAAGTGGGGTAAGGGTGCGAATTGAGTGGCTGACCAAAGCCCTCAAACACCTCGATCACGAAGCCAGTTTCATAGCCAAGGACAATGAATTGGCGGCGAGTCAATTCGTATCAGCGGTGCGCGAAGGCGTGGATCGCCTATCCAGGTACCCGGCGCTGGGTCGCAAGGGCCGCGTGGAGGGAACACGTGAGTGGATAATGCCCGACTGGCCATACGTGATTCCCTATCGAATCGAAGCTGATCGATTGATCATCCTCCATATCTTCCATACACGGCGGGCGCTGCCAAGCGATTGGTAGAAACTTGATTGCTGCACATAGGCAAGGCTAGTCCTAAAAGCGACTGTGCAGGCATTTGAAGACAAGGAAAGCGGGAGAGGTGTCGCAGGCAGTGGCCATACCATCTGCCCGCTTGCGTAGAGAAGCTCTCTACCATGATCGTGACTCAGCGATCGCGCCAGTGCTTGTTGTGGCCGACATGGCGGCCGCGGTCGCGGTGTTTCCATTTGCCTCGGTTGTCGTGGCCGCGATAGCGGCGATCGTCACGATCGTCGCGGTCGGACGAGGTGCCCATGTAGTTGCCCAGCGCGCCGCCGGCACCACCGCCGGTGGCGGCGCCGATCAGGCCGCCTGTGCTGCCGCCTACGTTGCGGCCCACCACGTTGCCGCCTGCAGCACCCAGGGCGCCACCGATGGCGGCCTGGCCACGGCTGCGCTTGTCGGCGCCGACTGCGCTACCTGCCGCACCACCCAGGCCTGCGCCAATGGTCGAGCCGGTGCTGCCGCCCAGTTGCTGGCCGACCACCGCGCCCAGTACCCCACCCAATGCGCCCCCTACACCGGCTTCGGTGTTGCTGCCAGCAGAGGCAGCGCCTGTCACCAGGCCGAGGGTCAACAAAAGTATCGAGGGAAATTTCATCGATCAGATCTCAGAGGGATGACGGCGCGACTTTGCTATGCGATCGGTCGTCCGACAAGCGCGATGTGATGGAAAGCACGATGGGTGCGCAGTTCTGAGATTCTGAAGTTTCATGGGGAAACTTTGAGCGGGGAGGGTGGTCGCACGTACTTCCGGAGTGGCGTCTTTTGCTGGCGTTGAAGGTTAAGAGCAAGATCAAGATCAAGATCAAGATCAAAAGCTACGCGGCTTGCGCCGCTGCTACAGGGGTGGCGTGCACCTTGGGGGCGTTCACCCTTGATTGGCGCGCATCCTTGGGTGCTGGGTATGCTGGATTGGCGTGAGGGCTTGTCGCGGCACGAGCCGCGACAAGGGTTTGCGTGGGGCCTCAGGCGATGCGGGCGCTTGGGGCGGGTTGCTCCAGGCGAATGGCGACGAACTTCGAAGTTGGCGTGCTGCTGCCGTCGCCGACGCTTTCCAGCGGTACCAGCGGGTTGACCTCGGGGTAGTACGCCGCTGCCTGACCGGCCGGAATGTCGAACGCCAGCAGCGTGAAGCCCTTCACGCGGCGCTCGCGGCCGTCTTCCCAGAGTGATACCAGATCGGCTTTCTGGCCCGGGCGGAAGCCCAGGCGAATGATGTCCGCCTCATTGGCGAACAACACGTCACGCTGGCCACGTACGCCGCGGTAGCGGTCGTCCAGGCCGTAGATGGTGGTGTTGTACTGATCGTGAGAGCGCATCGACTGCATGATCAGATCCGGCACCTGGCCAGTGGCGCGTACTCGCTCGTCGATCAGGTCCAGCGGCAGGCGGTTGGGCTTGAAGTTGGCGCGCCCGGTAGGCGTGTTCCAGCGACGTGCGCCAGCGCTGTTGCCCAGATAGAACCCACCTGGATGCTTGAGGCGTTCGTTGAAGTCCTTGAAGCCGGGCAGGGTGTCGGCGATCAGGTCGCGGATGCGGTCGTAGTCCGCGATCAGCCAGTTCCAGTCCACCGGCTGCGCACCGAGCGTGGCGGCGGCGATGCCGGCAATGATCGCAGGCTCGGAGCGCATCTGCTTGGACAGCGGCTGCAGCTGGCCATTGGATGCGTGCACCATGCTGAACGAATCTTCCACGGTGACCGCTTGCGGGCCCTCGCTCTGCTGGTCGATGTCGGTACGGCCCAGGCATGGCAGGATCAGTGCCTGCTTGCCATGCATCAGGTGACTGCGGTTGAGCTTGGTGCTGATCTGCACGGTGAGATCGCAGTTGCGCAGCGCCTGTGCGGTGCGGGTGCTGTCCGGCGTGGCCTGGGCGAAGTTGCCGCCCAGCGCGATGAACACCTTGGCTCGGCCTTCGGCCATGGCGTGGATGGCTTCGACCACGTTGTGGCCGTTGGTGCGCGGCACATTGAAACCGAAGCGCTTCTCCAGGGCATCGAGCAGAAAGGCCGGTGGCCGCTCGTTGATGCCCATGGTGCGGTCGCCTTGCACGTTGCTGTGGCCTCGAACCGGGCAAAGACCTGCGCCTGGACGACCGATGTTGCCGCGCAACAGCATCAGGTTGGCGATTTCCTGGATGGTCGGCACCGAGTGGCGGTGCTGGGTGATACCCATGGCCCAGCACATGATGACGTTCTTGCCCTTGAGGTACATGCGCGCGGCAAGCTCGATATCGGCCAGCGGCAGGCCGGACTGCTCGACGATGTGCTCCCACGACGTCTCATCGATCGCTGCCAGGTATTCGAGCACGGTGGCGGTGTGCTCGTTGAGGAAGTCGTGGTCGAACACCGACGGTGCATTGTTGGCCTGAGCTTCGCGCTCCCATTGCAGCAGGAACTTGGCCATGCCACGCATCATCGCCATGTCGCCGCCCAGGGCCGGACGGAAGTAGGCGGTGTTGGTCGGACGGTCACCGTTGGTGAGCATCTCGATCGGGTGCTGTGGGTGCTGGAAGCGTTCCAGACCACGCTCCTTGAGCGGGTTGATGCAAACCACCTGCGCGCCGCGCTGGACCGCTTCACGCAGCGGTTCGAGCATGCGCGGGTGGTTGGTGCCGGGGTTCTGGCCCCAGACGAAGATGGCATCGGCATGCTCGAAGTCGTCGAACGTCACCGTACCCTTGCCCACTCCGACGCTCTGCGACAAGGCCACGCCGCTGGCCTCGTGGCACATGTTCGAGCAGTCGGGGAAGTTGTTGGTGCCGTAGGCGCGCACGAACAGCTGGTACAGATACGCCGCTTCGTTGCTGGCCCTGCCAGAGGTATAGAACTCGGCCTGGTCAGGGCTTTCCAGATTGAGCAGGTGCTTGGCGACCAGCGCGTAGGCGTCGTCCCAGGCGATCGGGACGTAGCGATCGCTGGCGGCGTCATAGACCATCGGCTCGGTCAGGCGGCCTTGGTATTCGAGCCAGTAGTCGCTCTGCTCCAACAAAGAGGTAACGCTGTGCTTGGCGAAGAAGGCCGGGTCGACGCGGCGCTTGGTCGCCTCCCAGTTCACGGCCTTGGCGCCGTTTTCGCAGAATTTCACCATGCCGCTTTCCGGCGAGTCGCCCCAGGCACAGCCCGGGCAATCGAAACCGCCGTTCTGGTTGGTCTTGAGCATGGTGCGGATGTTCTTCAGGGCGTTGTCGCTGCTCAGCCAGAACTGCGTCACGCTGATCAGTGCGCCCCAGCCGCCGGCTGCGCCTTTGTAGGGCTTGTAGCGGGGTACAGGAGTCTTGTCGGCTTGATTGTGAATGCTCACGCTTGATTCTCCAACGCAGGGCTATAGACCCGCGGCGCGCTGTGCTGCGGCAGGTGGATGAGGTTCAGGTTGTGCCGGCGTGCCCATTGCAGGGCCAGGCCGGTCGGCGACGACAGGCTGACCAGGGTCTGGATGCCGGCGCGCAATACTTTTTGAATGAGTTCCAGACTGCAGCGACTGGTGACGATGGCCAGCCCGCCGGTGCTGTCGATGTTCTGCCGCACCAGGGCGCCGATCACTTTGTCGAGCGCGTTGTGGCGGCCAATGTCTTCGCGGCCCAGCAGCAGGGTGCCGGTAGCGTCCATGAACAGCGCCGCGTGGACCGCGCCGCTGCGCTGGCCCAGTGGCTGGAAGGCACCGATGCGCTGGCGCAGGCCTTCGAGCCATTGCGTTGGCGGCAGGGCCGCGCCGGGTAATACCGCCAGGTCCGGCAATGCCTGTTCGACGGCTTCTACGCCACACAGCCCGCAGCCGCTGCTGCCGGCCAATTGCCGACGCTGGGTCTTGAGATTCCAGAAGGCACGATTGGCGATCTGCACCTCGGCGTGACGTGCCGAGCCTGCACCGCTGAGCTTGATGTCGTAGATTTCATCGGCGCCAGCCACGATACCGCTGCCGATGCTGAAACCGGTGACGAAGTCTTCGAGGTCGGTGGGGGTGACCAGCATGACGGCCTGGCTGATGCCGTTGTAAGCGATCGCCAGCGCCACTTCTTCGGCCAGTGGCGTGCTGCCCGGTTCGTCCAGGCTCAAGCTGCAGTAACTGTAGGTCTGACTGGCGGTGGGACTGGCGAGAGGGGCAGCCGAGGTAGAAACGGGCACCGCGCTGGCCGGGTGCTTGGCGTTCATGGGAATGGACCGGCAATGAATTCAGCCTTTAGCCTAGGCGCAGGATTGCCTAGCGTCTAATTGCTATTACCGATGCGACGATAGACCGCATTGATCATGGCGCGTCGTAGAGCTTGAAGCAGGCTTCGGCCAGTGCCGAACGGGGCGCCGCGCGGCGCATGATCAAGCCCAGAGGCGCCAGCGTGTGGGCCTCGGCGATGGGTTGCAGGCGCAGGTGCTCGGTCAAGCCTTCGAGCCCGCCTGCCAAGGGCATGATCGCGCAGCACAGCCCACCGTGAACGGCCTGGATCAATTGATGGACGGCATCGGTCTGCAGCAGCGGTTGCGGTGCGAGCCCGCGCGAGTGGAAGTTGTGATCGATGGACTGGCGAAAATGCATGCCGGTGGTGAGCATGCCCAGGGGCAGTTCGGTCAGGGCTTCCCAACTCAGGGCCTGCTCGCCGAAATCGTAGTGACGTTGATCGAACAGCAGGCCCATGCGCGTTTCGCCCAGTGCGCGCGATTCGAAGCGCTCCTGGTCCAGCCGCTCCAGAAACGAGACGCCCAGGTCGATGCGGTTGCTCGCCAGCTGTTCGAGGATCTGCTCGGAGCTCAGCGAGCTGAGTTCGAAGCGCAGGTTGGGGTGCTCGCCGTGCAGGGTGTGCAGCAGCGGCACCGGGTCGAAACTGGACAGTGGCACCACCCCCAGACGCAGCGTCCCGACCAGGTGGCCGCGACAGGCCGCCGCTTCGGCCTGCAGGCCATCGTAGGCGGCCAAGACGGTACGCGCCCAGGCCAGCACGCGCTCGCCGGGCGCGGTGAAACCTTCGAAGCGCTGGCCGCGCTTCACCAACGGCAAGTCGAGTTCTTCTTCAAGGTTGCGCAGGCGCATCGAGAGGGTCGGCTGGGTGATATGACAGCGCGCTGCGGCCTGGCCGAAGTGCCGGGTTTCATCCAACGCGATGAGGAATTTGAGTTGCTTGATGTCCATGCTCGCTCCTGGGTTGGCGATGCGCAGTATAGCGACACGCGCTGGCGGTAGGTCCCTGGCCAGCCGGGCGGGTCACA
Organism: Pseudomonas sp. UBA6276; assembly: GCF_002438365.1. Lineage (NCBI taxonomy): Bacteria > Pseudomonadati > Pseudomonadota > Gammaproteobacteria > Pseudomonadales > Pseudomonadaceae > Pseudomonas > Pseudomonas sp. UBA6276. Next base: position 6,022 of record NZ_DJUS01000132.1, on the reverse strand, counting down.
AACCCGCGATGAGCTCGCGGTAGTCACCCACCGCCGCGAACTCCTCGGTGTCCTTGGCGCCCTTGCGGCTGTCGGGCTCGCTGACCGCCAGCAGGTGCTTGATCCCGTAGGCCCGGGCGCTGCGCAGCACGGGCAGGGTGTCATCGATGAACAGGCTGCGCGCCGGGTCGAAGCCGATGTCGGCCTGCAGGGCGTCCCAGAACTGCGCGTTTTCCTTGGGGTAGCCGTAGTCGTGGGAGCTGATCATCCGCTCGAAATAGGGCGCCAGCTCGATGCGCTCCAGTTTCAGCGACAGCGAGTCGCGGTGAGCATTGGTGATCATGATCACGCGCTTGCCGGCCTGCTTGATGGCGGCCAGGAACGTGTCGGCGTCGGCCCGCAGCGCGATCAGCTCGGCGGTTTCGCGTTTGAGCTCGCGCACCGGGATGTTCAGCTCGCGGGTCCAGAAATCCAGGCAGTACCAGTTCAGCTTGCCGGCGTTGTCGGTGAACAACGGTTGCAGCTCCAACTGCGCCATCGCCAGACTGACCCCGTGCAGTTGCGCATAGCGTTGGGGCAGATGCTCCAGCCAGAAGTGATTGTCGTAATGCAGGTCGAGCAGGGTGCCGTCCATGTCCAGCAGGACGGTGTCGATGGTGCTCCAGGCGAGGCAAGGCATAGCGAAGATTCTCGGGCAGTGGTGGATCAAGGGTGGCCTGCCGCAGGCCAAGCCACGGTATAGTAACCCGTTCACGTCCAGGAGCTGCCCGATGCGCCAGAAACCCGAAGTCCTCGCCCGCGAAATCGTTGCCAGCAGTCGCCTGTTCCGTGTCGAGGAAGTGCAGTTGCGCTTCTCCAATGGTGTGGAGCGCACCTACGAGCGTCTCGTGGGCCGCGGCAATGGTTACGGTGCGGTGATGATCGTGGCGATGGCCGATGCCGAGCATGCCCTGCTGGTCGAGGAGTATTGTGGCGGGACCGATGCTTATGAATTGTCGTTGCCCAAGGGTTTGATCGAGCCGGGCGAAGACGTGTTGGCGGCCGCCGACCGCGAGCTCAAGGAGGAGGCCGGATTCGGCGCACGTGAACTGGAGCACCTCACCGAACTGTCGCTGTCGCCGGGGTACATGAGCCAGAAGATCCAGGTCGTGCTGGCGCAGGGGCTGTACGAGGAGCGGCTCGAGGGCGACGAGCCGGAGCCGATGCGCGTCGAACGGGTCAACCTGCGCGACCTGGCTGGTCTGGCCCAGCATCCGCAGTTTTCCGAAGGCCGCGCATTGGCCGCCCTGTACCTGGCGCGCGACCTGTTGATCCAGCGCGGGGTGTTCAGCCTGTGAGCGACGTCGAACGCCTGTTGCCCGAAGTCGTGGCGCTGGCCCATCAGGCCGGCGCGGCAATCCTGCCGTTCTGGCGGGCCGATGTGCAGGTCATGGCCAAGGCCGACGAGTCGCCGGTGACTGCCGCCGATCTGGCGGCGCATCAGATCATCGTCGACGGGTTGACGGCGCTGGCGCCCGATATCCCGATCCTGTCCGAAGAAGATGCGGACATCGCCCTCGCGGTGCGTGAACGCTGGACCCGCTGGTGGCTGGTCGATCCGCTGGACGGCACCAAGGAGTTCATCAACGGCAGCGAAGAATTCACCGTCAACATCGCGTTGATCGAGAACGGTCGGGTGGTGTTCGGCGTGGTCACCGTGCCGACAACGGGCAGTGCCTACTATGGCGGTGCCGGGCTGGGTGCCTGGCATGCAGCGGGCGGAGAACCGGCCCAGCCGATCGGCGTGCGCAGCGTGCCTGCGCCCGGCAGCGCGTTTACCGTGGTCGCCAGTCGGCGACATTCCAGCCCCGAACAGGAGCACCTGCTGGCCGGGCTGAGCACCGTGGTGGGCCCACTGGAGCTGGTCAGTGTCGGCAGCTCGCTGAAATTCTGCCTGTTGGCCGAAGGCGCCGCCGATTGCTATCCGCGCCTGGCGCCAACCTCGCAGTGGGACACCGCGGCGGCCCAGGGCGTGCTCGAAGGCGCGGGTGGCGAAGTGTTGCAAATCGACGGACAGCCGTTTGTCTATGCGGCCCGCGAGTCACTGCTCAATCCGTCGTTTCTGGCGCTGCCCAGCAATGTGCCATGGCGTCAGTCGCTGGTTACGCTGGCGCAGGCGGGGTGTGGGCAACCACCACGTACTGACCGCTGAACGTTACCGCACAGCGCTCGCCATCCAGCACCTGGGTCTGCAGTTGCAGGCGCGCCCGGCCATGGCGTCGGTAGGTCTTGAGAAAGCGCTGCCAAAGAGCCTGGTCGATGTTTTCGCACACGGCCAAGGCGTCGCCGGCCACCGGCAGGGGATAGTCGATCTGACCCTGCTGGATGACGATATGGCCACCGCTCAGGCCGGCCTCGCCCAGGCGCAGGTGCAGCCAACCCCAGCCCGCCAGCACAGCGGCACAGTACAGGCTGCCGCCGAACATCGTGCTCTTGTGGTTGACGTTCGGTGCCAGCGGCACATGCAGGCGCAGGCAATGGTTGTCCCAGGCCCGCACGCGCAGGCCCATGTCGCCGGTCAGCGGAATGTCATGATGCAGCAGCCGCTCGAGGGCCTGGATTTCACTCATGTTCCTCGCCTCCACCAAAGCTCAGGCCGTGCTTGCGCAGCTTGTCGTGCAAGGTCTTGCGGGGGATGCCGAGGGCTTCTGCCAGGCTGCGAACGGAGGTGTGCGAGCGGCTCATCTCGGCCGCGATCAAGGCGCGTTCGAAATGCTCGACCTGATCGCTGAGCCCGCCCGTGACCGTGCGGGTCATCTCCACCGGGCCGGGCTCGCCGTTGTCCAACGCCAGTTCCAGGCCAAGGGCGAAGCGCTCGGCAGCGTTCTGCAGTTCGCGCACGTTGCCCGGCCAGCTGTGTCGCAACAACAACGCGCGTTGCGCTGCGGAGAGTTCGTTGGCCAGCACGCCGTGGCGTTCGGCCGCGGCATCGGCGTAGTACTGGAACAGCATCAGCACGTCTTCGCCCCGCTCGCGCAGTGGCGGGATGCGCAGCGAGGCGACATTGAGGCGGTAATACAGGTCGGCGCGGAAGCGTCCCTGATCGGCGGCCTGGCGCAGGTCTTCCTTGGTCGCGGCGATCACCCGGATATCCAGGCGGATCTGCTGGTTGCCCCCCAGGCGTTCGACCACCCGTTCCTGCAGCAGACGCAGCAGCTTGACCTGAACGTCCAGACTCATGCTTTCGATTTCGTCGAGGAACAGGGTGCCGCCGTTGGCGAACTCGAACTTGCCGATCCGGCGTTTCTGCGCGCCGGTGAAGGCGCCGGGTTCATGGCCGAACAGCTCGCTTTCCACCACCGATTCGGCGAGGGCGCCGGCGTTGATCGCCACGAAAGGGCCGCTGCGCCGGCTGGACAGGTCGTGCAAGGCGCGCGCCACGACCTCCTTGCCGGCACCGGTTTCGCCCAGGATCAGCACGTCGGCGCGGGTCCCGGCCAGCGCGCCGATCTGCTCGCGCAGGCGCGCCATGGAGGCCGACTGGCCGACCAGTCGCGTACTCAATTGCTGCCGATCGCTCAGGGCCATGCGCAGGCTGCGGTTGTCCAGCACCAGGCGGCGCACGGCCAGGCCGCGGCGTACGCTGTCGAGCAGCGCGTCGCTGGCGAACGGTTTTTCGAGGAAGTCGTAGGCCCCGGCGCGCATCGCCTGCACGGCCAGCGGCACGTCGCCGTGGCCAGTGATCAGCAAGACCGGCAGCTCGGTATCGCGGGCATGCAGTTGTTCGAGCAATTGCAGGCCGTCGATGCCCGGCATGCGGATATCGCTGACCACCACGCCAGGCCAGTCGCGCTCGATGCGTGCGGACAGACCCTGGGCATCGGCCAGGGCCAGCACCTTGAGGCCGGCCAGGTCCAGGGTCTGGCTCAAGGCCTGACGCAGGTGGGGATCGTCGTCGATCAGCACGACCTGGATCTTGCTGTCGATGGCGCTGTCGCTGGTCATGCCGATGGGTCCTCGGGGGCTTGCAGGCTGACGCCCGGCTCTCCAGCGCGTAAACGCAGGATCAGCAGGGCGCCGCCTTGGGGATGGTTGGACAGCAGCAGTTCGCCGCCCAGTGCGCGCATCAGCGTATCGCAGATCGCCAGGCCCAGGCCAAGCCCTTGTGTGCGTGTCTTGGTGGTGAAGAACGGCTCGCGTGCCCGGGCCATGGCTTCGCTGGTAAAGCCGGGGCCGTTGTCGCGGATGCGCAGCTCCACGCCGTCGGCGGTCTGTTCGGCGCTGAGCCAGAGGCATCGTGGCGTGGCTTTTTCGGTCAGGGCATCGAGGGCATTGGCCAGCAGGTTGCCCAGCACCTGACGCAGCCGGGTTTCGCCGGCCTGGACCCAGAGCGGCGCATCGGGCAGGTCGCGGATCAGCTCGACGGCCATGGCCCGGCGGCGCTTGGCGAGCAGTGCCAGGGCATCGTCGAGGGCCGGCTGCAGGGCGACGCTTTCCAGGGCGTGGCGGTCGCGACGGGCGAAGGCACGCAGGTGCGCGATGATCGAAGCCATGCGGCCGGTCAGTTCGCTGATCAACTTGAGGTTGCCCCGCGCATCCTCGATGCGCTCGTGGTCGAGCAGCACTTCGGTGTTCTCGGCGTAGCTGCGAATGGCCGCCAGGGGCTGATTGAGCTCATGGCTGATGCTGGCCGACATGGTGCCCAGCGCCGACAGCTTGCCGGCCTGCACCAGTTCGTCCTGAGCACGCACCAGCTCCTGCTGGGCCTGCTCGCGTTCGAGCACTTCCTGGCGCAGCTTGCTGTTGAGCCCTTCCAGCGCACTGGTGCGTTCCACCACCCGCGTTTCCAACTCATGCCGGGTGCGGCCTTCGAATTCGATGCGCTCGAGGTAGTGGCGGCGACGCTGCATCATCAGACCCAGCAGCAGCATCAATGCCAGGAGCAGGGCTCCGCCCACCGCTACGACGGTGCGCACCGGGCGATCGAGCAAGGTCTTGGGGGCGAGGATGCTGACGTTCCAGCCGGTTTCGGCGATGGTTCGCGTCTGGGTGAGCCAGGCGTCGGCTTCCAGGTTCAACGGTTGCGGGTCGCGGGTGGGGTAGGGCAGGATCGAGACGATGGCCTGACGCTCGCCATCGCTGAGCGGGCGTGTGGCCCGGAAGCGCCATTCGGGGCGCGAAGTGAGGATGACCACGCCGTTGTGGTCGGTGAGCAGGAGCTGTTCGGGCGTCTTGCCCCATAGGGTTTCGGTGTGGTCGAGGTCGACCTTCACCACCAGTACGCCGATGACCTTGTCCTGGTCGTGTACGGCGGCGGCGAAGAAGTAGCCGCGTTTTGCCGACGTGGTGCCAAGCCCGAAGAAGCGCCCCAGGCGTCCGGCGACGGCATCGCTGTAATAGGGGCGAAAGGCGAAGTTGCGACCGACGAAACTGTCGCGCTGCTCCCAGTTGGAGGCAGCCAACGTATTACCATCGGCGTCCAGCAGGTACATGACTTCCGCCCCGGTCTGTTCGCGGATGTCCTTGAGCAGATGGTTGGCGTCTAGCGTTGCTTGAGGGTCGCGAGGTGCAGCCAGCAGCGCACGCAGCGCGGGCAGGTCACCGAGGATTTGCGGCAGGGTTTCGTAGCGGTGCAGGGTGCCCAGCAGGTTGGCGACGTAGAGGTCCAGCGTCTGCCGGTTCTGGCTGACCAGCTCGCTTTTGTAATAGCGCTCGGCCAGGTGTTCCAGGGGCCACAACAGCGGCGCCAGGCACAAAGCGAGGATCGCCAGGCTGCGCCAGCGGGGTCTGCGAGTGGAGGAAGATCTGGAGGTCATAGGACAACACGCCGGGATGGACCGGCGTATTATGCGTCAGGCAGCTGCCGCGAAGCACGGGTGACATGCATCGCGACGTTGCCACAGGCCGATCACGGAAACACGTCGGCCTCTTCCAGGCGCTTGCCGGCCAGGTCCTTGGCCGACAGCGATGGCGCTGTATCCAGCTGCCAATCGATTGCCAATTGCTCGTCATCCCACGCGATGCTGCGTTCCGAAGACGGATCGTAGTAGTCGGTGGTCTTGTA
>NZ_DJUS01000130.1:56920-62846 GCF_002438365.1 Pseudomonas sp. UBA6276 | reverse complement strand
ACGCGGAACATCTCCTGGAAGTCGGGATCGTGGTCCTGCAGCGCGTAATACAGCTGACGAGCGCCGATGATGATGACTTTTACCTGCAAGGGAATCATCTGCGGTGTCAGCGTGACGGTGGCCAGGCGCCCGAACTCGCCCAGTGGCGATTCCATCTTCAGCTTGCGCGATTGCAGGGCGCGCTTGAGCGCATCCCAGACGAAGGGTTCACCCAGCATCTTCTCGGCTTCAAGGATCAGGAAGCCACCGTTGGCGCGGTGCAGTGCGCCGGGGCGCAACTGCTTGTAGGTGGTGTAGAGCGCGCCCTGATCGGTGCTGTATTCGATCCGGCCGAACAGGTTGTCGTAGGTGGGGTGCGGTTCGAACACCACCGGCGCGCCACCGCTCTGGTGGTGACCGACAACCAGGCTGGGGCTGTACTGTTCTTCCAGCAGCTTGCGGGCCTGGGCGTCGGCCTTGCTGTCATCGACCAACTGCTCGACCACGGTCTTGAGCAGGTTGACCTGGATGGCCTGCAGGTAGCCGCACACGGCGGCGTTCTCGGCATACTTTTCCGACAACGGCGCCAGCAGCGGTTGCAGGGCCAGGGTGATGGTCTCTTCGTTGAGCTGACGCAACTGGTTGCTCGACTCGCGCTTCCACTGCGGCAGGCTGGCCAGTTCTTCGTTGAGACGCTCTTCCAGATTGGAAATATCGGTGTGAAAACGCTCGCGGTCAGCTTCGGGCAACTGGGCGAATTCGGCTTCGTCCAGGGCCTTGCCGTCGAGCATCGGGGTAAAGGCGATGTTGCTGCTGTCGCGGTACAGGGCGATGTCCTTTTCCAGCGACAGCTTTTCGATCACATCCAGGGCGCGGTCATAGCGCTGATTGAACGCACGGTCGATGGCGCTCTTGCGTTGCTGGTAGGACGGGTGCTCGAACACCGCCGGGAAAGTCGCCAGCAGGTTGTCGATGAGTGCACCGATGTCGCCGATGAAGGCGCCGGCGCTGCCGGGCGGCAGTTCGAGGGCGCGGGGTTCGCGCGGCTCGTCGAAATTGTTGACGTAGACCCAGTCGGCCGGGGTCTGCAGGCGCTTGCCTTCGGCCTTGAGGTAGCGTTTGACGAACGAGAAGCGGCCGGTGCCGGGCTCGCCCATGACGAATACGTTGTAGCCGGGGCGCGGCATGGCGACACCGAACTGCAATGCCTCGACGGCGCGTTCCTGACCCAGTACGCCACGAAAGGGCTCCAGGTCGTTGGTGGTGGTGAAGTTGAACTGTTCAGCTGAAAACGGGCGGGTCAGTGCCTCGGGCGCAAGACGCAGGCTGGCAGCTACAGAATCGGGCATCGGGCATCCTTACTTCGGCGGGACAGATGCTGTCATTCTGGGCGCTTCTGTAGCGACGGCGCAAGCTGCACCGGGGCTTGCCGAGCGAGGCTGCAACTTAGTCATTTCGTGCGGAACTGCAACGCTTGCCTAAACTCCAAGTTACGCGGTCGGCCCAATAACCGACCCGTCCTGGTTCGCCAGGCATTAGACCCTCAGTAAGCACATCAAAAAGAGAACAACGCTATGAAACGGATTCTGCTGGGTACTCTGTTCGCCGCCGTCTCGATCAACGCCATGGCGCAAGCGCCCGGTGGTCCGGATTGCGGTTGGGGCAACATGTTGTTCGAAGGCCAGCGCGGCACGCCTGCGCACTTCCTGGCTTCCACCACCAACGGCACTTCGGGCAACGCCACCTTCGGCATGACCTCGGGCACCAACGGTTGCTCGACCAACGCGGCACTGACCTACGGCGGTAAATCCTGGATTGCCATGAATGGCATGATGGACGAGCTGTCCGAAGACATGGCCAAGGGCCAAGGCGAAGCACTGACCACCTATGCCGTGGTACTGGGCGTCGCTCCCGAAGACCGTGCCTACTTCCAGTCGGTCACCCACGAGCACTTCCAGCAGATCTTCAGCAGCGCCGACAGCACCGCTGAAGACGTGCACAGCAACACCATCGCTGTTCTGAAAAACGATCCACGTCTGGCCAAATACGCCACCCAGGCTTAAGCTCGACCCGCCCGCTCCTTTCGGGGCGGGCATCCCCCCTTTCCGATTTCGCCGAACTAGTTGCCGACCATGCTCAAACGCCTTGCCTCCCTGGCGCTCTGTGTGTGCGCCCCGCTGCACGCCGCTCCGCACATCGACGCTCAGCGTCTGCAACAATTGGCGAACGATCCCTACTGGATTTCTGTCGGCCACTACGAGCGCGGCAAGCTCGGCGGCTGGCGCAGCTATGTCGATGACCGCAAATTCTTTCTGGCCGACGACGGCGCGCACCATCCGGACGCCGAACTGCAGGCTACGCTGCAGGCGATCTATGCACCTGCGGCCACCGGCGACAAGCATGCGCAGTGTGTGTTTCCTGCGCGCACCCGCTGGCTGCGGCAACAGCTGGGTCTGACTGACCTACCGAACGTGGAGTGTGCCGAATTCACCAAGTGGTTCTCGGACGTGGCGCCCCACAGCGCCGTGCTGATTTTCCCGGCGGCGTACCTGAACAGCCCTTCCTCGATGTTCGGCCATACCCTGTTGCGCATCGATCAGGCCGATGTGCAGAGCAACAACACTGCCTTGCTCAGCTATGCGATCAACTTTGGCGCCTATGTCGAAGGCAGCGACAACAGCATTCTGTACGCCTGGAAGGGGCTGGCTGGCGGTTATCCGGGCTTGTTCGCCCTGGTGCCCTACCAGGAAAAGCTCTCCGAGTACCGCAGCCTGGAAAACCGCGACCTGTGGGAGTACCGGCTCAACCTCACACCTGAAGAGACCGGGCGCATGGTCGAACATGTGTGGGAACTCAAGCAGGTGCAGTTCGATTATTTCTTCTTTGACGAAAACTGCTCGTATCGCCTGCTCGAACTGCTTCAGGTGGCCCGGCCGGGCCTGGACCTGACTTCGCAGTTCCCCCTGACCGCCATTCCCACGGACACCGTGAAAGCGGTGAAAGCGGCCGGCCTGGTCGAGAAGATCGATTACCGTGCGTCCCGCGAGCGGGAACTGCTCGAACGCGCCAAGCCGCTGGACAGCAGCGAGCAGCAATGGGTGCAGAAGATCGCCGCCGATACGGCGCAGATCGACAGCGAAGGCTTCCAGGCCTTGGGCAAGGATCGCCAGGCGTTGATCCAGGATGCCGCCTTCCGCTTGGAACGCTACCGGGCCACCGGCCAGGAGCGCGATCCGGCGCGGACCCAGCGCAGCTTTCAACTGCTGCGCGCGATCAATCGCAATCCACCACCGCCGCTGGCCATCGACCGTCCCGGCCTGCCCGAGGACGGCCATCAGTCGCGGACCTGGAGCGCAGGAGTCGGCACCCGCGGCGATACCGCGTTCGCCGAGTACGGCCTGCGCATGGCCTATCACGACCTCAACGACAACGCCGAAGGCTTTCCGCTGGGCGCGCAGATCGAGATTCTCGGCCTGAAAGTGCGCCAGTACGAAGGCAACAAATGGCAGGTGCAGCAGCTGGATCTGGCCACCATCCGCTCGCTGACGCCGCGCAACGAGCTGTTGCAGCCGCTGTCCTGGCAAGTGACCGGCGGCCTGGAACGGGTGCTGGGCAAACACGGTGACGAGAACCTGGTCTCCCATGTCAATGGCGGCGCCGGTGGCACCTGGCAGCTCAGCGAACAGGTGCTGGGCTTCGCCCTGGGCACGGTGCGGGTGGAGCACAACAACGACTTTGCCCAGTTCGTCGCGCCAGCGGCGGGATTCAACAGCGGTGTGCTGTGGAAGAACGCCCTGGGCAACTTCAGCCTCGAAGGCAAGGGCGACTACTTTGCCAATGGCGAGGTGCGCCGTAGCCTGAGCCTGAACCAGCAGTGGGAAGTGTCCCGCAACCTGGGGCTGCGCCTGAGCGCGCAACGCGATTTCAGCCATCTGAGCTCGCCACGCAACGAGGTCATGCTCGAGGTCAAGTGGTACCACTACTAGCCGGGTGCTCGGCTCTGCCTGGAAGCGTTCGAGGCAACGGTGGCGAATGCAACTATGACCGGATATTGCGGCCTAACCTGTACAAGCAGTGGTTACTGTAGGAGTCATGCTGGCTTGCGACACCTGGCTGCGGCCATGGGTTGTCTTTGGATTCGCGGCACTCCTGCGCTCAGGGCGATCAATACCGCCCCATAAGGGAGGAATATCATGAGCAGGGCATTCGTCAATGAAGACCACGCTGCCGCTCAGGCGACGCAACCCGTTGAACGCCTGATCAGCACCCAGCCCAACTACGTGACCGCCAGTGGGCTGGCCCAGCTGCAGGCGCGGGTTACGGAAGTGCAGATCCTGCAGGCCGAGCAGACGGCGATGGGCGAGCGCGCCGATCGCCAGCGCATGGCCGACCTGGAGCGGGACATGCGCTACTACCAGCACCGCCTGCAGCATGCTCAGGTGGTAGCGCCCATCACCTCTACGGCAAAAGTGCAGATCGGCAGCTGGGTTACGTTTGCCGACGATCAAGGTGTCGAGCAGCGTGTGTGCCTGGTAGGCGAGGATCAAGCGGATGCAGGCGTTGGCCTGATCAACTGGGCCTCGCCCCTGGGTCGGGCACTGTTGGGTGCGGAAGTGGGTGAAGAGCGCGTCTGGCGACGTCCGGCAGGCGACCTGACCGTGGAAATCACGGGTATTCAGACAGGGCCGTGAGCCCCTGACCGTCCACAATCGTCAGACAAAAAAATGGGGCCCTTTTCGGGGCCCCATTTTCATTTACGCCAGCTTCTTGTGACGAACACGGTGCGGCTGAGCAGCCGCCTCACCCAAGCGTTTCTTGCGATCGGCCTCGTACTCGGTGTAGTTGCCTTCGAAGAACACCGCTTGGGAGTCATCCTCGTAGGCCAGGATGTGCGTTGCCACGCGGTCCAGGAACCAGCGATCGTGAGAGATCACGATCGCTGCGCCCGGGAAGTCCAGCAAGGCTTCTTCCAGCGAGCGCAGGGTTTCCACGTCGAGGTCGTTGGACGGTTCGTCGAGCAGCAGGACGTTGCCACCCTCCTTGAGGGTCAGCGCCAGGTGCAGGCGACCGCGCTCACCACCGGACAGGTCCTTGACGAACTTCTGTTGATCGCCGCCCTTGAAGTTGAACCGGCCGACATAGGTGCGTGAAGGGATTTCGTAGTTGCCGATGCGAATCTGGTCGGAGCCGTCGGAAATCTGCTGGAACACCGACTTGCTGCCGTCCAGGTCGTCGCGGCTCTGGTCGACACAGGCCAGTTGCACGGTTTCACCGATTTCGATGGAGCCCGAATCCGGCTGTTCCTTGCCCATGAGCATGCGGAACAGGGTCGATTTACCTGCACCGTTACCGCCGATGACGCCGACGATCGCGCCCTTGGGCATGGCGAACGACAGGTTGTCGATCAGCACGCGGTCGCCATAGCCCTTGGTGACGTTCTTGAATTCGATGACCTTGTCGCCCAAACGCGGACCGGCCGGGATGTAGATCTCGTTGGTTTCCGAACGCTTCTGGAATTCCTGGGACTGCATTTCCTCGAAGCGCTGCAGACGCGCCTTGGATTTGGACTGGCGGGCCTTGGCGCCTTTGCGCACCCATTCCAGTTCTTCCTTCATAGCTTTTTCATGGGCCGACTGCTGCTTGGATTCCTGAGCCAGGCGATCGGACTTGGCTTCGAGCCAACCCGAGTAGTTGCCTTCGTAGGGGATGCCGGCGCCGCGGTCGAGCTCGAGAATCCAGCCGGCGACGTTGTCGAGGAAGTACCGGTCGTGGGTGATCGCCACCACGGTGCCGGGGAAGTCGTGCAGGAAGTGCTCCAGCCAGGCCACGGAGTCGGCGTCCAGGTGGTTGGTCGGCTCGTCGAGCAGCAGCATGTCGGGGGCCGACAGCAGCAGGCGGCACAGGGCCACGCGGCGCTTCTCGCCACCGGACAGGTGCTCGACCTTGG
>NZ_DJUS01000130.1:32991-56911 GCF_002438365.1 Pseudomonas sp. UBA6276 | reverse complement strand
TCGGCGGCGACTTCCAGCTGGCGCTCCAGGTTGTGGCCGTCGCTGGCCTGCAGGATGGCTTCCAGCTTGGCCTGTTCGGCGGCCAGCTTGTCGAAGTCGGCATCCGGCTCGGCGTAGGCGGCGTAGACTTCGTCCAGGCGAGCCTGGGCGTCCTTGATCACGCTGACCGCTTCCTCGACCACTTCACGCACAGTCTTGGTCGGGTCCAGCTGAGGTTCCTGAGGCAGGTAGCCGACGTTGAGCTCGGGCATCGGCCGGGCTTCGCCGTCGAACTCCTTGTCGACACCGGCCATGATCTTGAGCAGGGTGGATTTGCCCGAGCCGTTGAGGCCGAGCACGCCGATCTTGGCGCCGGGGAAAAAGGACAGCGAGATGTTCTTGAGGATTTCCCGCTTCGGCGGAACGACTTTGCTCAGCCGATGCATGGTGTAGACGTATTGAGCCATGGAATGAACCTGGATAAAGAAGGTGCGAGATAGAGGATGGAAGCTTGGGCCCCCGCAAGGTGTTCAAAGCTACCGGAATGCGGGAGTCAGGGCAAACCAGTGCGTGCCTGGGCGATGGTCTGCAGGGGTGGTGGATCGCGGCGCGGTACGGTGGCGTCTGCCGACGCGGCTTGCGCCGCTGCTACATGGACTGGGCACGCCTTGCGCGGCGCGCTGCGCTGCTACAGAAATCTAGCCGGATTTGGGCGCTACAGCTTATAGTGCGAGGTGTAACACGCATGATTCATGTGCCCATGCCTGGGTACACGCCTATGCCTGCCCACGACTGCCATATCGCAGGATGTTCAGTTTGCCCAATCTCAATCAGCCGTCATCCTTGCGCCCGCCTGTCCAAGGATCAGGTACTCCGCTGCACGGCACGTTGAAGGGCGCGCTGGCATTGCTGGTGTTGATGCTGCTGATGCTGCTGTTCTGGCAGCTGTTCGATCAGTTCCAGCGCACTCAGACGGACCAACGCCAGCACAGCATCGACTCCAGTGCGGACCTGGCCGATCACGTCAACCTGAACATGGCGCTCAATGCGCAGATCGTGCTCAACCAGTTGCTCACCACCCAGCCCTTCCCCAGCGCCCGGGAACGTGCCGAAACCGTTACCCGTGTACGTCGCTCGGTACCCGAGCTGCAAAGCCTGGCCTGGCTCAGTGGCGATGCCCGAATCATCGCCGACACCTTGATCGAAGCGAACGACGATGCTTTCATCACCGTTCTGGTCAGCCGCCTGGATGGCGACAGCCACTACTACACCAACAGCACGGCGGCAGACCTGGTCTATCTGTTGATCCGCCAGCCCGGTGAAAACACCAATGGCTACTGGTTGCTGCGCATGAGCCCGATCGTCATCAGTCGGCTCATTCATCAGGTCGAGCGTGGGCAGAACCCCGGCTGGGTCTTGGAAAACCATGTCGACAAGCACGTCATCAACCGCACCGACCCTGCCCCGATCAGCGCCTCCGAACTGAGCACCACCGAGCTGAACCAGAGTGTGCTGGTCACCCAGCTGAGCCATAGCGACTGGCAACTGCGCAGCCTGTTCGACGCCCGTCAGGCACGCTTGGCACTGCTGCCACCGCTGGTGGGTAAATGCCTGCTGGGCCTGCTGATTTCGCTGGTACCGTTGCTGGCGCTGTTGAGCATGCGCCGCCGTCAGCGCGAACTCAACGAAGAGCGTCGGCGCTATCGGGACATCTTTGAGGGCGCCGGCGTGGCGCTGTGCGTGCTCGATCTATCGGGTGTGCTGCCGTTGTTCGAACGGGTGGGGTTGAACGAGCGCACCGATCTTGGGCGGTGGCTTGAGGACAATCCGGCAACCCGTCAGGAGCTGTTGCAGGCACTGCGCATCACCGAAGTGAACCACGTTGCCCTGCGCGTGCTGCAAGTGCACACCAACGATCAGGCGTGGCGCAAGCTGATCGAAGGCTGGTCGGACCGGGCCACTGGCATCGGCCATCAATTGATCGGGGCGCTGCTGGAGCGTCAGCAGCAATTGGAGCTGGAGATCCGCCTGGACAACCAGCAGGGTCACGATCAGTACCTGTGGGTGACGGTGCGCTTTCCCGAACACGCCAAGGATTACCACGCGGTCATTCTCAGTATCACCGACGTCACCAGCCACAGGACCGCGAGCGAATCGCTACGCCAGAGCGAAAAACGCCATCGCATGCTCGCCGAAAGCATCAGCGACGTGATCTTTTCCACCAACAACCGCATGGAGCTTAACTACGTCAGCCCTTCGGTGCAGACGGTGCTGGGCTTCGACGCGGACTGGGTGATGCAGAACGGCTGGCAGGGCATGCTGGCCAATCCTGCACAGCTGACGGGTATCAACGCGCTGCTGACCCAGGTCCACCAGGCGCTGCATGCGCCGGCCGAGCTGGCGGCCCTGCGCAGCGACCTCAAGACCCAGGTGTTCATGTTCGACTGCCTGCGCAACGACGGGCGCAAGATTCCCATCGAGCTACGCCTGGTGTTGATCTGGGACACCCAGGGGACTTTCGAAGGCATTCTGGGCGTGGGTCGCGACGTCAGCCAGCAACGTCGCGCCGAAAAGGACCTGCGCATGGCCGCCACGGTGTTCGAGCATTCGACGTCGGCGATTCTGATCACCGATCCGGCGGGCTACATCGTGCAGGCCAACGAGGCCTTCAGCCGTGTCAGCGGTTATGCCGTGGCCCAGGTGCTGGACCAGTTGCCGAACATGCTGACCGTGGATGACCAGCAGGAAGCGCACCTGCGTTACGTGCTCAAGCAACTGCAACAGCGCGGCACCTGGGAAGGCGAGGTCTGGCTCAAGCGGCGCAACGGCGAGCACTACCCGGCCTGGGTCGGCATCACCGCGGTACTCGACGACGAAGGCGACCTGGCCAGCTACGTGTGCTTCTTCAGCGACATCAGCGAGCGCAAGGCCAGTGAGCAGCGCATTCATCGCCTGGCCTACTACGATGCCCTGACCCACCTGCCCAACCGCACGCTGTTCCAGGACCGCCTGTACAACGCCCTGCAGCAAGCCGAGCGCCAGCAATCGTGGGTGGTGCTGATGTTCCTCGACCTCGACCGCTTCAAGCCGATCAACGACTCCCTCGGCCACGCCGCCGGTGACCGTATGCTCAAGGACATGGCCACGCGCCTGTTGGGCTGCGTCGACGATGACGACACGGTGGCGCGCATGGGCGGCGACGAGTTCACCCTGCTGCTGCAACCGCGCGCCACCCGCGAGCTGGCGTTGAATCAGGCCATTCATGTGGCGGAGCAGATTCTCGGCAGCCTGGTCAAACCCTTCGTGCTGGAGGGCCGCGAGTTCTTTGTCACCGCCAGTGTGGGCATCGCCTTGAGCCCTCAGGACGGCAGCGAACTCAGCCAACTGATGAAAAACGCCGACACGGCCATGTACCACGCCAAGGAGCGTGGCAAGAACAACTTCCAGTTCTACCAGGCCGACATGAACGCCACGGCGCTGGAGCGTCTGGAGCTGGAAAGCGACTTGCGCCACGCCCTGGAACAACAGGAATTCGTGCTGTACTACCAGCCGCAGTTCAGCGGCGATGGCAAGCGCCTGACCGGTGCCGAGGCCTTGTTGCGCTGGAATCATCCACGCCGTGGCCTGGTGCCGCCGGTCGAGTTCATTCCGGTGCTCGAAGAGCTTGGCCTGGTAGTAGATGTGGGCGACTGGGTCCTGGCCGAGGCTTGTCGCCAGCTCAAGGCCTGGCATCTGGCCAAGGTGCGCGTGCCCAAGATCTCGGTGAACATCTCCGCGCGGCAGTTCGCCGATGGTCAGTTGGGCAATCGCATCGCCCGGATGCTGGAAATCACTGGTCTGCCACCGGCGTGCCTGGAGCTGGAACTGACCGAGAGCATCCTGATGCGCGAGGTCAACGAAGCCATGATGATTCTCGACACTTTGAAGAATCTCGGCTTGAGCATTGCCGTCGATGACTTCGGCACTGGCTATTCGTCGCTCAATTATCTGAAGCAGTTCCCCATCGACGTGCTGAAGATCGACCGCACCTTCGTCGATGGCCTGCCGTCCGGCGAGCAGGATGCGCAGATTGCGCGGGCGATCATCGCCATGGCGCACAGCCTGAATCTCTCGGTCATCGCCGAGGGCGTGGAAACCCATGAACAGTTGGAGTTCCTGCGCGAGCATGGCTGCGATGAGGTTCAGGGCTACCTGTTCGGCCGCCCGATGCAGGCCCATCGCTTCGAGACTCAGTTCAGCAACGACGCGCTGTTTCTGCTTCAGTGACTACGCGCAGGATCTGACCCCGTAGGAGCGGTCTTTGGCCGCGATGGGGTCGATGCGGTGGGTCAGGTGGACTGCGGTGAGGCTTTCGCGGCCGATGACCGCTCCTACGGCATGAGTGGACACAACCAGACATGAAGCCCGCTTGTCCACGCGATGACTGCCTTTCATATGCCAGACAAAAGCCGATGGGGTAGAATGCTCGCCTTTCCCAACATCCCGATCCCCGAGGACCGCCATGTTCAGCCGTAGCCAGACACTCGCCAAGTACGATGCCGATCTCTTTGCCGCCATGGAGCAAGAAGCCCAGCGCCAGGAAGATCACATCGAGCTGATTGCCTCGGAAAACTACACCAGTCCCGCTGTGATGGAAGCCCAGGGCTCGGTGCTGACCAACAAGTACGCCGAANNGGCAAGCGCTACTACGGCGGCTGCGAGTTCGTCGACGTGATCGAGCAACTGGCCATCGACCGCGCCAAGGAGCTGTTCGGCGCCGACTACGCTAACGTTCAGCCGCACGCCGGCTCCCAAGCCAACAGCGCGGTCTACCTGGCCCTGCTGCAGGCAGGCGATACCATCCTGGGCATGAGCCTGGCCCACGGCGGTCACCTGACCCACGGCGCCAGCGTTTCTTCGTCGGGCAAGCTGTACAACGCCGTCCAGTACGGCATCGATGCCCAGGGCCTGATCGACTACGACGAAGTCGAGCGCCTGGCGCTGGAGCACAAGCCGAAGATGATCGTGGCCGGTTTCTCCGCCTACTCGCAGATCCTCGACTTCCCGCGCTTCCGTGAAATCGCCGACAAGGTCGATGCCTACCTGTTCGTCGACATGGCCCACGTGGCCGGTCTGGTTGCCGCTGGCGTGTACCCCAATCCGGTGCCGTTCGCCGACGTGGTCACCACCACCACCCACAAGACCCTGCGCGGCCCTCGTGGCGGCCTGATTCTCGCGCGTGCCAATGCCGAGATCGAGAAGAAGCTCAACTCGGCGGTGTTCCCAGGTGCCCAGGGTGGCCCGCTGGAGCACGTCATTGCCGCCAAGGCCGTGTGCTTCAAGGAAGCGCTGCAGCCCGAGTTCAAGACCTACCAGCAGCAGGTCGTGAAGAACGCCCAGGCCATGGCCAAGGTGTTCATCGACCGTGGTTTCGACGTGGTTTCCGGTGGTACCGAGAACCATCTGTTCCTGCTGTCGCTGATCAAGCAGGACATTTCCGGCAAGGACGCAGACGCGGCGCTGGGCAAGGCATTCATTACCGTCAACAAGAACTCGGTGCCCAATGACCCTCGCTCGCCGTTCGTGACCTCCGGCCTGCGCTTTGGTACGCCTGCTGTGACCACTCGTG
This sequence comes from Pseudomonas sp. UBA6276, assembly GCF_002438365.1. Lineage (NCBI taxonomy): Bacteria > Pseudomonadati > Pseudomonadota > Gammaproteobacteria > Pseudomonadales > Pseudomonadaceae > Pseudomonas > Pseudomonas sp. UBA6276. The sequence goes on along the minus strand of NZ_DJUS01000130.1, from coordinate 51,324 downwards.
GTTTCAAGGAAGCCGAGTGCCAGGAACTGGCCGGGTGGATCTGCGACATTCTGGCTGATCTGAACAATGAAGCAGTGATCGATGCCGTGCGCCAGAAGGTCCAGGCTATCTGCGCGAAGCTGCCGGTTTATTCGGCGTAAGGGTTGGCGGTATTCCTGTTGCTGCGGCGCAGGCCGCGTCAGGCGTCACCGCGTTGTGTCAGATATTTCGCGGAGACCGCCGACGCGGCTTGCGCCGCTGCTACAGGGATCGCATCAGTTTGTAGCCGCGTCCAGCGTCACCCTCTGTAGCAGCGGCGCGAGCCGCGTCCCGCGTTGCCGCGGTGTGTTGGGTACGCGGGATTCAGAGCTGGTCGAATCCGGCGCGGATCTTGGCTTCGGGTAGATCATCGGCGATGAAGACCATCACGCTTTCGCGTACCTCCCCCGGGGCCCATTCGGTGTCCCAGTCGAAGCCGTAGAGCTTCAATACGCCCTGGAACACCAGGCGTCGATCTTCCCCCGCGATACTCAACACGCCCTTGTAGCGCAGCAGTTGCTTGCCGTGCTCTTCCAGCAGTTCGTTCATGAAGGTACTGAGGCGGTCGATGTCCAGCGGCTTGTCGGTGCGCAACACCAGGCTGGCGATGCGGTCCACGCTGGGCCCCTGATTGACCGGGCGCAGTGCCAGGCCGGCATTGAGATTGAAGCCTCGCACATCGAGCAGCTCCGCCAGATCGATTCGACCGTGCTCGACCACACGGATCGGCGCGCGTCGGTTGATGCGAGTCAGGCGCTCGCTCAGTTCGTCGAACACCGAAGGCGCGACCAGATCGGTCTTGCTGATCAGCAGGCGGTCGGCGAAACCCACCTGTGCCTGGGCGATGGTCTGAGCCAGATGGATACCCGCGTGGGCAGCGTCCACCAACGTGAGGATGCCGTCCAGAATGTAGCGTTCGCGCAGTTCTTCATCGATGAAGAAGGTCTGGGCGACCGGCGCCGGGTCGGCCAGGCCGGTGCATTCGATGACCAGACGATCGAAGGCGATTTCGCCGCTGTCCAGACGCTCCAGCAGCAGGTACAGCGCCTTGGTCAGGTCGGTGTGAATGGTGCAGCACACGCAGCCGTTGGCCAGGGTCATGGTCTGCACGGGCTCGTCGCCCAACAGCTGAGTGTCGATGCCGGCATCGCTGAATTCGTTCTCGATCACGGCGATCTTCAGGCCGTGTTCGGCCTTGAGCATGTGGCGCAGCAAGGTGGTCTTGCCGGCGCCGAGAAAGCCGCTGAGGATGGTGACGGGAATGGGGGGGGCGGCTTCGGACAAGGTTGTTGGCTCCACAATCATTTATATGCAAATGGCCTCTTCGCGGCCACTGGCCGCCCCTACAGGGATATTCGATCACGTGTAGGAGCGGCCAGTGGCCGCGAAAGGGCCATCACTCAAGACACATCTCTACGAGATGGCATGCCTCAACAGCACTTGGGCCCACCCTTGCCACCGTATCTGGCCTCCTGGCGTTCGCGGAAGAACGCCTCGTAGTCCATCATCGGCTTGTCCGGGTGCTTGGTCTGCATGTGCTCGACGTAATTGTCGTAGTCCGGCATGCCCACCATCAGACGTGCCGCCTGGCCCAGGTATTTTCCCAACTTGCTCAGGTCATTGAACATGGCGGCAGCCCTCGGTCATCACGCATTGGGGAACGGCTGGAACGGTGCTTCCTTGTCGGTACGTTCCTTCTTGCCCCAGGCGGCGACGCCGACCTTCAAGGCGAAGAACAGGATGCTGAAGACCACCAGCAGGAACAGTACGGTCAGGGTTGCGTTGGTGTAGGCATTGAAGATCACGTGCTGCATCTGCTCCACGCTCTTGGCCGGCGCAAGCACTTGGCCCTGGGCCAGAGCGGCGCTGTACTTGTTGGCCAGGGCCAGGAAGCCGACCGCCGGATTGGCGTCGAACAGCTTGATGAAGCCTGCGGTGGTGGTGCAGATCAGCAGCCAGACGGCCGGCAGCATGGTGACCCAGATGTAGCGCTGACGCTTCATCTTGATCAGCACGACGGTGGCGAGCATCAGGGCGATACCGGCGAGCATCTGGTTGGAGATGCCGAACAGTGGCCACAAGGTGTTGATGCCGCCCAACGGATCGATCACGCCCTGGTATAGCAACCAGCCCCACAACGCGACGCAGCCGGCGGTGGCAATGACGTTGGCGGTCCAGGACTCGGTGCGCTTGAGCGCCGGGACGAACGAGCCGAGCAGGTCCTGCAGCATGAAGCGGCCGGCACGGGTACCCGCGTCCACGGCGGTCAGGATGAACAGCGCTTCGAACAGGATCGCGAAGTGGTACCAGAAGGCCATGGTGTTTTCACCCGGCAGCACCGAATGCAGGATCTGCGCGATACCCACGGCCAACGTCGGCGCACCACCGGCGCGCGCCAGGATGGTGGTTTCGCCGATGTCATGGGCAACCGCCTGCAGCGCTTCCGGCGTGATGGCGAAGCCCCAGCTGCTGACCGCCGTGGCCACTGCGACCACATCGGTACCGACCACTGCGGCCGGGCTGTTCATGGCGAAGTACACGCCTGGCTCGATCACCGAAGCGGCGACCATGGCCATGATCGCCACGAACGACTCCATCAACATGCCGCCGTAGCCGATGTAGCGGGCGTTGGTTTCGTTGTCCAGCAGCTTGGGCGTGGTGCCCGAGGAGATCAGCGCGTGGAAGCCGGACACCGCGCCACAGGCGATGGTGATGAACAGGAACGGGAACAGACCGCCCTTCCATACCGGGCCGGTGCCGTCGGTGAACTGGGTCAGCGCGGGCATCTTCAGTTCCGGCATGGTCACCAGAATGCCGATGGCCAGGGCGATGATGGTGCCGATCTTGAGGAAGGTGGAGAGGTAATCACGCGGAGCCAGGATCAGCCACACGGGCAGCACGGCGGCAACGAAGCCATAGCCGATCAGCATCCAGACGATCTGCACACCGGTGAAGGTGAAGGCCTTGGCCCAGACCGGATCGGCGGCCACCTGACCACCCAGCCAGATCGAGAGCAGCAGCAGGAGCACGCCGATGATGGAGATTTCACCGATGCGGCCCGGGCGGATGTAGCGCATGTACACGCCCATGAACATCGCGATGGGAATGGTGGCCATGACCGTGAAGATGCCCCACGGACTTTCGGCGAGCGCCTTGACCACGATCAATGCCAGCACGGCGAGGATGATGATCATGATCAGGAAGCAACCGAACAGGGCGATGGTGCCGGGGATTCGGCCCATTTCCTCGCGCACCATGTCGCCCAGCGAGCGGCCGTTGCGGCGGGTGGACAGGAACAGCACCATGAAGTCCTGCACGGCACCGGCCAGCACCACGCCGGCGATCAGCCACAGCGTGCCGGGCAGATAGCCCATCTGCGCGGCGAGTACCGGGCCGACCAGGGGTCCGGCGCCGGCGATGGCGGCGAAGTGGTGCCCGAAGAGGATGTGCTTGTTGGTCGGTACGTAGTCCAGACCGTCGTTGTTGAGCACCGCGGGCGTGGCGCGGCGCGGGTCGAGCTGCATGACGTGGTTGGCGATGAACAGGCTGTAGTAGCGGTAGGCGACCAGGTAGATGGCCACGGCCGCGACGACGATCCATAACGCGTTGATTGCTTCACCGCGGCGAAGCGCAACGACGCCCAGGGCACAGGCACCAATGATCGCCACGATCAGCCACGGAACGTGGCGGAACGCACTGCTATTGTTTTTCATATTATTGTTTCCAGCTCAGTGGATGAGTGTCAGCCTTATCGAGTCTAGCGATTTTTTGTCCGAAGGCCATCCCCACGTTGGTCTAGAGCGGCGCGGCGCATGACCCGATGATGGACCGGAACACCCGGCGCCCGTGCCGGTCGCACTAAAGGTGTCCCTTGCGAGTCCGCCCCATGCCCAAGCCACCCGCACGCGCCCCCCTCCCCCCGCCATTGCTGTATCTGGCGTTCATCGCCGTGGCCATGGCGTTGAGCTATGCACTGCCCATCGCACTGCCGGTCAACAGCTGGACCGCAGCGACCGCGGCGGCCTTGATCATCCTCGGTCAGGGTCTGTCGTTCTGGGCCATGCTGCGTTTCAAGCGTCAGCACACCGCGACCAGCAACTTCGATGCGCCTCAGGAACTGCAGCGCGACGGACCGTTCGCGCTGTCGCGCAACCCGATCAACCTGGGCGACACCCTGGCCTATGTCGCGCTGTCGCTGCTGATGGGCAGCCTGTGGCCATGGTTATTGCTGCCGGTGTTGCTGTACCTGATGAACTGGTTGGTGATCCAGCCCGACGAAATCCAGCTCGAAGCGCTGTTTGGCGACGCTTATCGCCAGTATTGTCGACGGGTTCGCCGCTGGCTCTGAGCCACTGCGCTATAGTCCAGCAAAACTCGAGGACCCGATCATGACGCAACCCCATACCGAACGCCGTCGCTTCAAACGCATCGCCTTCGATGCCAAGACCGAACTGCGCCAAGGCACCGAGCGCTGGCCGGTGAAGCTGCTCGACCTGTCATTGAAGGGGCTGTTGATCGAAAAGCCGTCGCCTTGGCTGGGCGATGCCGACAAGCCCTTCAATGTGGATGTGAAACTGGGGCCACAGGAAGATGTGGTGATGGAGGTCAAGCTGGCCCATGACGACCATGGGCAGCTGGGGTTCGTGTGCACCCATATTGGCCTGGATTCGATCAGCCATTTGCGTCGGCTGATCGAACTCAATCTGGGCGACCCCCAGGAGCTGGAGCGCGAGCTGGGGGCTTTGTTGGAGGTTTGAGGTCGGCGGCGAGGCCTTCGCGGCCGATGACCGCTCCTACGGCGAATATTGCTACACCAGGTGGGCCGGCAGCCCCCATTGGGCGGGGTCGAAGCCCAGCAGGCTTTGCAGTCGATCGTCGGCGTGGTGGTAGCGCTCCGGGGCCATGGCGGCATCGGGGACGGCGATGGCGAACATGCCGGCGGCCTTGGCGGCGGTGACGCCGAAGGGTGAGTCCTCGAACACCAGGCAGTCCTTGGGCTCTACGCCCAGGCGCTTGGCCGCGACCAGAAAGATATCCGGCGCCGGCTTGGCCGCACCCACTTCCGGGTCATCGGCGGTGACGATGGTGTCGAACAGCGCGAACCACTCTTCATGCAACGTGGTTTTCATCGCGAAATGCCCACGGGACGAACTGGTGCCCACAGCGATCGGAATATTGTTCGCCTTCAAGTGCCGCACCAGTGCCTCGGCGCCGGCCATGGCCTGCGCGTGGGGAAAGCGCTCGGCCATCAGTGGCGCGCGCGCTTCCATGAATTCGGCGGGCGTCAAGGGCAGGCCCAGGGTTTCGACAATATAGGTCGACAGGTCGTTGGCGCCCAGGCCAATGGTGTTCTGCTTGATGCTCCAGTCGAAGACCTTGCCGTAACGCTCGGCAATCATCTGCGTGACTTCGGTGTAGATGCCCTCGGTGTTCAGAAGCAGGCCATCCATATCGAAGATGACGGCCTTGACGGGGCCCATGCCCGTTACTGCAGTGTTCATAGGGCGTGCTCCGTGGTCGTTGAGAAGGCCCCAGAGTACGGGTGCGGTCGGGGGTTGAGCAAGTCGCAGCGCCGACGCCTTCACCAGGCGCCAGCGCTGCGGTAGCTCACGGCGCCGACAGGGTGCGAATCATCGACAACGTCAGGTACAGCCGCGGCGCGATGCTGCTCAGCTCGATGTATTCGTCATCGGCGTGCAGGCCCGCGCCCACCACGCCCATGGTTTCCAGTACCGCAGGCTTGTCGCTGCCTGGCACATAGGCGTAGCCGGCGTCGGTGCCGAAGCGCATGGCGATCGGTTCGATGGACTTGTCGATCGCCGCGTAGGCCTTCTGCGCGACCCCGGCCAACTGCTCGGAGCCGCTGTTCTTGGCCAGGGGCGGCCGGCCTTTTTCCAGACGCAGGCTGACCTGGGTGTCGTCGATCAGCTGCTTGCGGATCAGGCGCTGGCCTTGGGCAAGCACGCGGTCGGTTTCCTCGATGTCCGAGTAGCGCATGTCGGCCTCGGCCGTCGCGATGGCGGGGATGATGTTGCGCTTCTCACCCGCCTTGGCCATGGTCCAGTTCACCGTGGTGCCCTTGTCGGGATCACCCAGGTCCTTGAGCTGGACCAGCTGGTGAGCCAGTTCGGTGAGCGCATTGCGCCCGTCTTCGGGCGCGGAGCCGGCGTGGGACGAACGCCCCTTGACCTCTAGGAACAGCCCGTTGATGCCGTTGGTGGCGGTGGTCACTGCGTCCTTGTTCGGTGGTTCGTAGGAAAAGACGTAGTCGTGTTGAGCGGCCAGTTCGGCGATGATTTTTTTCGAGCCGGCCGAGCCCATTTCTTCGTCCGGGTTGAACAGCACGGTGAGCGTGCCGTAGCCGTCGAAGCCCTGGGCCTTGAGCAGTTTCAGCGCGTGCAGGATCATCGCCACCCCGCCCTTGGCATCGGCCACACCTGGGCCATAGGCACGCTCCTGGTCGGTGCGGAACGGGCGCTTGGCCGCAGTGCCGGGCCCGAACACGGTGTCGTAGTGGACCATGAGCAGGAAATTCTTGCTGCCGGTGCCCTTGAAGGTGCCGACGATGTTGTCGCCTACCGACGGTGTGGCCGGGGTGGTCTGGACCGTGGCGCCCAGTTCCTTGAGACGCTTGACCAGCAGTGCGCTGATCGTCGCCAGGCCTTTTTCCTGGCCGGTACCGGTGTCGACCGAAACCAGCTCCTTGACCGTTTCCAGGTAGCTAGGTTGTTCAGCCTGGGCTTGTTTATAGAGGTCGGCGGCGGGAAGCTCGGCGGCGTGGGTCGACAGGGAGAACAGGCAGGCTGCAGCGATTGCGGTGATGCGTGAGGGTCGAACAGGCATGGGTCGGAAGCCTCGGGCGGGTGCGGTTTTTGTAGGCAGGATTGGCCTCTTCGCGGGCAGAGACCCGCTCCCACAGTGGAACGGTGGGAGCGTCTGCGCCGATAGGGCAAGTCCTGACACCCAACAACCTTAGCCTACTGCGGTGATCGTGCTACTCGAACAAAGCATCCAGCGCCTGCTCGAGGCGGGTCACGGCGATGATCTGCAGGCCCGGTGGGGCCTCCTTGGGGGCGTTGGCCTTGGGCACGATGGCGCGCTTGAAGCCGTGCTTGGCCGCTTCCTTGAGCCGCTCCTGACCACTGGGGACCGGGCGCACCTCGCCGGACAGACCCACTTCGCCGAACACCAGCAGGTCGTGGGGCAGCGGGCGGTTGCGCAGGCTGGACATGATCGCCGCAAGCAGCGCCAGGTCGGAGGCGGTTTCCAGCACTTTCACCCCGCCCACCACGTTGAGGAACACGTCCTGGTCGTGGGTGGGAATGCCGCCGTGCCGATGCAGCACCGCCAGCAGCATGGCCAGACGGTTCTGGTCCAGGCCCAGGGTGACTCGCCGTGGGTTGGACAGATGGCTGTCGTCGACCAGGGCCTGCACTTCCACCAGCATCGGCCGAGTGCCTTCCCACGTAGCCATGACCACACTGCCGGGGACTTCTTCCTGGGCTCGGGTCAGAAAGATCGCCGACGGGTTGGAGACTTCCTTGAGGCCCTTGTCGGTCATGCCGAACACGCCCAGCTCGTTGACCGCGCCGAAGCGGTTCTTCACGGCGCGCAGCAAGCGCAGGCGGCCATCGGATTCACCTTCGAAGTAGAGCACGGTGTCGACCATGTGCTCGAGTACGCGAGGGCCAGCCAGGGCGCCTTCCTTGGTCACGTGGCCGACCAGGAAGATGGCCGTGCCGCTCTGCTTGGCGTAGCGCACCAGCAGCGCCGCGCTTTCACGCACCTGGGACACGCCGCCGGGCGCGGACTGCAGGTTTTCGGTGAAGATGGTCTGGATCGAGTCGATCACCATGACCTTGGGCTGTTCGACCTTGGCGGTGGCGATGATGGTTTCGATGCAGGTCTCGGTCATCACCTTGAGCTTGTCCTGGGGCAACCCCAGGCGCCGCGCACGCATGGCGACCTGCTGCTGCGACTCTTCGCCGGTGACGTACAGCGCAGGCATGCGCGTGGCGATGTTGCACAGGGTCTGCAGGAGGATGGTCGACTTGCCGATGCCCGGATCGCCGCCGATCAGCACCACCGAGCCATCGACCAGACCGCCGCCGAGCACACGGTCCAGTTCGGCCGAGGCGGTCGAGAAGCGCGGGATCTCCTCGATGCTGACTTCGGCCAGGGTCTTGAGCTGGGCCTGCTGCCCTGCCCAGCCGGTGCGGCCGCTGGGCGGTGCGGCGGCGCCGCTTTCGATGACCGTTTCCACCAGGGTGTTCCAGGCACCGCATTCGCCGCATTGGCCGGCCCATTTGGGGAACGTGGCACCGCACTCGGTGCAGCCGTACATGCGCTTTGCCTTGGCCATGAAAATTCCTGTTCGAAAAGTGCGCTCATGATAATCGAGCGCGCTGTAATAGTGGGTAAATCAAGCCCTTGCAGCGCGGAAAAGCGGCTAGTCTGTACTTTGACAAAACTTCTCGGGCGCAGCTGTGTCCCTTGCAGCAGGCGTGGAAAATGAAGCAATACGCTGACTTGGACTGCGTTGACCAACCTCATCTGTAATAAGGAATAACCTCATGAGCGTGCTAAGTGAATTCAAGGCCTTTGCGGTCAAGGGCAATGTAGTCGACATGGCCGTTGGTATCATCATCGGTGCAGCCTTCGGCAAGATCGTTTCATCCTTCGTGGGCGATGTGATCATGCCGCCGCTCGGGCTGCTGATCGGTGGCGTGGATTTCAGCGACCTGGCCATCACGCTGCGTGCGGCGGTCGGTGATGCGCCGGCGGTGGTATTGGCCTATGGCAAATTCATCCAGACAGTCGTCGACTTCATCATCGTGGCGTTTGCCATCTTCATGGGGGTGAAGGCCATCAACCGCCTGCGCCATCAGGAAGAGAAGAAACCTGCGGCGCCTGCTGCACCTTCCAAGGAAGAAGTGCTGCTGAGCGAAATCCGTGACCTGCTCAAAGAGCAGAATGGCAAAGGCACCGTGGTCACCACTGCACCGACGTCTGGTCCGCAGATCTGATACCGCGTTGAGCTTTCGCGGCCGATGACCGCTCCTACAGAAGAACCACACTCACATTGTAGGAGCGGTCTGTGGCCGCGAAGGGTCAATGCGGTGAGTCAGGTAGACCTCGGTGAAGCTTTCGCGGCCATAGACCGCTCCTACGGGATGACTGCTACCAGTAGTTCTCGACGGCGACCTGGCCGGGACGGCGGCTCAGGCTGAGGTTCATGTCACGGCCCTTGAGCAGTTGGCGGGTGTCGTCGATCATCTGGGGATTGCCGCAGATCATCACCCGTGAATGCTCCGGCACCAGTTCCAATCCGGCAGCTTTTTCCAGCTCGCCATTCTGAATGAGATCGGTGATACGGCCATGCAACGTGCCCGGCACCTGCTCCCGGGTCACGATCGGGATGAACTGTAGCTTGCCGGCAAACTCGGCCAGGTAGTCCCGCTGTTCCAGGCCAGCGATCAACTCTCGGTACGCCAACTCCTGACCTTCCCGCGCGCTGTATACGAGCTTGATGTGCTCGAATTTTTCCCACACGGGAAAGTCCTGCAGGATCGACACGAAAGGGGCCACGCCGGTGCCGGTCGCCAGCATCCACAGGTCACGGCCGTCGACGAAGCGATCCAGGGTCAGATAACCCGTTGCCAGCTTTTCCACCAGCAGCTCGTCTCCCGGGCGCAACCGGCTCAGTTCACTCGTGAACTCGCCACCCGGCACGACGATGGAGAAGAATTCGAGAAACTCATCGAAGGGCGAGGACGCCATCGAATAGGCGCGCCACACCACGCTGCCATCGGCCTTGGTCACCCCCAGGCGGGCGAACTGACCGGCGACGAAGCGGAAACCGGCGTCGCGGGTGGTGCGCAGGGTGAACAGGCTGGGGGTCAGCGGCTGGACCTCGAGGATGGTCTGGCGGGTGAATTTTTCTGCGCTGGCAGTCATGGGGCGCTCCGGGGCTCAAGTGCCGGTATTTTCCCGCAAACCGCTGCAGATAAACACCGTTGGTTTGTGTGGCCACCGGGGAGCGCGCCTGTAGGAACTGCATGCGATCGGGTAGAATCGCGCCTTTATTGCCGCTTCGTGCCTTCTGCCATGCCTGTACTGACTTCGCCCTTCGCTGAGCTCGACCTGATCCGCCAGCCCGATCAACCCAACGAGCCGTTGCAGGCGTTCGATGCGGCCGACGAGTACCTGCTGGCGCACATGGCCGAGCATCCCCTGCCCGCCCAGGCACGCGTGCTGATTCTCAACGACAGCTTCGGCGCGCTGGCCATCAGCCTGCAAGGCTCGGTGCAGGTGGTCAGCAGTGGCGATTCATTCCTCGGCGCATTGGGGCTGGAGAAGAACCTGACCCGCAATGGCCTGCCATTCGACAGCATCGAATTCATCCCCGCGAGCGCGCCGGTGCAGGGTCCGTTCGACCGCGTGCTGGTGCGTGTACCCAAGACCCTGGCCCTGCTCGAAGAACAGCTGATCCGCCTGCACGGCCACCTGGCGCCTGGTGCCGAGGTGGTCGCTGCCGGCATGGTCAAGCACTTGCCCCACGCTGCAGGTGATCTGCTGGAGAAATACATCGGCACGATGCGACCGTCACTGGCGGTCAAGAAGGCTCGACTGTTGATCGCCACTGACGAAGGCAAGCCCGCGCCGGTATCGCCCTACCCGACCCGCTATCAGCTGGACNNCGCGAAGGGCTGGACATCGGCACCCGCGCGTTCCTCCCGCACCTGCCGTGCAACCTCGGCGCAGCGCGGGTCGCCGACCTGGGCTGTGGCAACGGCGTGCTGGCCATCGCCAGCGCCCTGGCCAATCCGCAGGCTCACTACACGCTGGTAGACGAGTCGTTCATGGCCGTGCAATCGGCGCAGGAAAACTGGCAGGCGGCCCTGGGTGCGCGTCAGGTCGAGGTGCGCGCCGGTGATGGCCTTGCCAGCCAGGCGCCGCAGTCGCTGGACGTGGTGCTGTGCAATCCGCCGTTCCACCAGCAGCAGGTAGTGGGTGACTTCCTCGCCTGGCGCATGTTCCAGCAGGCACGCGAAGCGCTGGTCACCGGCGGCGACCTGTACATCGTCGGCAACCGCCATCTGGGTTATCACAGCAAACTGGCCAGGCTGTTCCGCGGCGTCGAACAGGTGGCTGCCACGCCCAAGTTCGTGGTGCTACGCGCGCGCAAGTGAGCGCAACGGTGCGTTTGAAGAGCAAAAAAAAGCCCTCGCAAGGAGGGCTGTAAAAAAAGCACTGCCAGAGCAGCACTGATGGGATTCAGTGGGATTTCATCCCGGCCGCCGTCATGAACAGGCGGATCAACATGGCAAACACGCCCAGCGCGACGACGCTGCCGGCATAGATCACCACCAGCCAGCCCAAGCGTTTCCACAAGGGCTTTTTCTCTTCGCTGTGCGTAACGATCGGTTTCTCGCTCATGCTTCTACTCCTGCCCGACCCAGGCCTTGCAGCCTGGGCAGCGGCGGTTGGACTAGTGGTAGCCGTCTTCGTGGGTGACCTTGCCGCGGAACACGTAGTAGCTCCAGAAGGTGTACACCAGGATAATCGGGATGATGAACAGCGTGCCCACCAGGATGAAGCCCTGGCTCTGTGGCGGCGACGACGCGTCCCAGATCGAGATCGACGGTGGGATGATGTTCGGCCACAGGCTGATGCCCAGCCCGCTGTAACCCAGGAATACCAGCAGCAGGGTCAGCAGGAACGGCGTGTAGTGCGCGTTGCGCTTCACCGAACGCAGCAACCCGACCACCGTGGCCAGCACCAGGATCGGCACCGGCAGGAAGTAGAACAGGTTCGGCGTGCTGAACCAGCGCGTGGCGATGTCGCCATGGGCCAACGGTGTCCAGATGCTCACGATACCGGTGACGATCAACAGCCCGTAGGTCAGTGGCGGTGCCAGCTTGTGCATGGCCTGCTGCAGGCTGCCTTCGGTCTTCATGATCAGCCAGGTGCAGCCGAGCAAGGCGTAGGCCACGATCAGCGCCAGGCCACAAAACAGGCTGAACGGCGTCAGCCAGTCCAGGCCGCCCCCGGCGTAGTTGCGGCCGACCACGGGAATGCCGTCGATGTACGCGCCCAGCGCCACGCCCTGAAAGAAGGTCGCTGTCAGCGAGCCGCCGATGAACGCCTTGTCCCACACGTGGCGCTTGGCTGCGGTCGCCTTGAAGCGGAACTCGAACGCCACGCCGCGGAAGATCAAACCCATCAGCATCAGAATCAGCGGTAGGTACAGGGCCGACAGCACCACCGAGTAGGCCAGCGGAAACGCGCCGAACAGCGCTGCGCCGCCCAGTACCAGCCAAGTTTCGTTGCCGTCCCAGACCGGTGCCACGGTGTTCATCATGACGTCGCGGTCGCCTTCATCCTTCATGAAGGGAAACAGGATGCCGATGCCCAGGTCGAAGCCGTCCATGATCACGTACATCATGATGCCGAAGATGATGATCACGGCCCAGATGAATGGAAGATCGATACCCATGCTTAGTGCCCCTTGCTCAAGGTGTCGGTTTGGCCTTCTTCCGTGCCTTCATGGGCAGCGGACAGAGGACGTGCAGGGGTGCGCTGGGTACCAGGACCGCCGGTGTTGATTGTTTCTTCGTGTGCCTTCGGACCCTTGCGCACCAGGCGCATCATGTAGCCCAGGCCCACGCCGAACAGCGAGAAGTACACTACGACGAACATCACCAGGGTGATGCTCATCTGCGTGACGCTGTGGTTTGAGGAAGCATCGGCGGTGCGCATCAGGCCGTAGACCACCCACGGCTGACGGCCGATCTCGGTGGTGAACCAGCCCGCCAGCAGGGCGATCAGGCCCGATGGCCCCATCCACAAGGTCAGGTAGAGGAATGGACGGCAGGTGAACAGCGCGTCTTTCTTGCGCAGCCACACGCTCCACAGACCGACGAAGATCATCAGCATGCCCAGGCCGGCCATGACCCGGAACGACCAGAAGACGATGGTTGAGTTGGGTCGGTCTTCCTTGGGAAAGGATTTGAGCGCCGGCACCTGCTTGTCCAGGCTGTGGGTCAGGATCAGGCTGCCCAGATAGGGAATCTCGACCGCGAAGCGGGTTTTCTCCGCTTCCATGTCGGGCCAGCCGAAGAGGATCAGCGGGGTGGCTTCGTCACCCTTGTTTTCCCAGTGGCCTTCGATCGCGGCGATCTTGGCGGGCTGGTGCTCCAGGGTATTCAGGCCGTGCATGTCGCCGACGAAGGCCTGCACCGGGGCGACGATCAACGCCATCCACATGGCCATGGAGAACATCCGGCGGATGGCCGGTGTGTTGCGCCCGCGCAGCAGGTGCCAGGCGGCCGAGGCGCCGACGAAGAACGCCGTGGCGACGAAGGCGGCGATGGACATGTGCGCCAGGCGGAACGGGAACGAGGGGTTGAAGACCACCGCGAACCAGTCGACCGGGATCACTCGACCGTCGATGATCTCGTGGCCCTGAGGGGTCTGCATCCAGCTGTTGGACGCCAGGATCCAGAACGTCGAGATCAAGGTGCCGATCGCCACCATCACTGTCGAGAAGAAGTGCAGGCCGCGGCCCACGCGGTTCCAGCCAAACAGCATGACGCCCAGGAAGCCCGCTTCCAGGAAGAACGCCGTCAGTACTTCGTAGGTGAGCAACGGGCCGGTAACGGCGCCGGCGAAGTCGGAGAAGCGACTCCAGTTGGTACCGAACTGGTACGCCATGACCAGGCCGGAGACCACGCCCATGCCGAAGTTGACTGCGAATATCTTCGACCAGAAGTGATACAGGTCGCGGTAGGTGTCGTCACGGGTTTTCAGCCACATGCCTTCGAGCACGGCCAGGTAGCTGGCCAGACCGATGGTGATGGCAGGAAACAGAATGTGGAACGAGACCGTAAACGCAAACTGCATTCGGGCGAGATCGATTGCCTCTAAACCGAACATGGGGCTTCCTCTATCAGGTGAACCGGCGCGGGCGGGCAGCCCATGCCAGCGGCCCCTGCGAGGGAAGCGCGGTCTGATGACTTCGTTCTGCTTGGTTCCACGACGCAGGGATTGTGGCCGTTTGGCCGCCATGCCGCGCCGGACGAGGCGTTGACATGGATCAAGATACCGTCAAAGAGTAGCCCTGTTTGCGCGATTGGGCTGTGTGGTTTAGTGCCGCACGACCGGATGTCGCACCCGGTTTACTTTCGTCTGGTATGGGGTTTGCGCAGCTCATCTGTTACCCGAAAACACCGGCCGGTGCAGTGCGCACCGGCCGGAATCGAGCTTTCAGAGCACCTTGTCGAGGGTGATGGGGAACTCGCGGACACGCTTGCCGGTGGCGTGGTAGATGGCGTTGGCCACGGCGGCCGCGACACCGACGATGCCGATCTCGCCGACGCCCTTGGAACCCAGGGCGTTGACGATGTCGTCGGGCTCATCGACGAAGATCACGTCGATGTCGTTGATGTCGGCATTCACCGGAATGTGGTACTCGGCCAGGCTATGGTTCATGAAGCGGCCCAGGTTATGGTCGGTCTGGGTTTCTTCCTGCAGGGCCATGCCCAAGCCCCAGACCACGCCGCCGAGGATCTGGCTGCGGGCCATCTTCGGGTTCACCACACGACCGGCGGCCACGGCACTCACCACGCGGGTGACGCGGATGGTGCCCAGGTCTTCGTCCACTTCCACTTCGACGAAGACCGCCGAATGCGTGGCCGTGGCATAGCCTTCACGCTTCTTGTCCGGCTCGGCATCGACCTGGGCTTCGAAGGTGTCCATGCCGTCGATACCGCTCAGGTTCTGCAGCGACACGTGATGGCCTGGGCAGCGCAGCTCGCCGTCCTCGATGAACACCTGTGCAGGGTCGGCATCGGCAAACGCCGGATGCACCTGGCTGGCGGCGTGGATCAGCTTGGCCTTGAGCGCTTCACAGGCCTGCTGCACGGCGGTTCCTACCGACGATACGGTAAACGAGCCACCTTGCAGTGGCGCGGTGGGCAGCGACGAGTCGCCCAGCTTGAATTCCACGTCCTGTGCAGCAACACCGGCCGCCGCCGCAGCGATCTGGGTCATGACCGTGTAGGTGCCGGTGCCGATGTCGGTGGTTGCGCTGCTGACCACCAGCTTGCCTTGCTTGTCGATTTTGGCCTTGGCGCTGGCCGGCATCTGCATGGCCTCCCAGACCCCACCGGCCATGCCCATGCCAACCAACTGGTTGTCACGGCGCATGCTGCGCGGCTCCACCGTGCGCTGGCTCCAGCCGAAACGTTCGGCGCCCTGCTGGTAGCAGGCCTTGAGTTCCTTGCTGGAATACGGCTTGCCTTCGTTCTGGTTGGTGTCGGAGAAATTGACCAGGCGCAGTTGCACGGGGTCAATCTTGGCCGCCACGGCCAGCTCGTCCATCGCGCATTCCAGGCCGATCATGCCCAGGGCTGCGCCGGGAGCGCGCATGTCCAAAGGCGTGAACACGTCCAAGGGCACCAGGTTGTAGGTCAGCTTGACGTTGTCGCAGTGGTAGAGCATGCCGCTCCACTCCACGACATGCTCGGAGAAGTCTTCGAAACGCGAGGTCTGACCGGTCGCGGTGTGGCCGACTGCCTGCAGCTTGCCGTCGGCGTTGCAGGCCAGTTGCAGCTGCTGCACGGTGCGCGGACGGTAGCCGAAGGTGAACATCTGCTGGCGGGTCAGGGTCACGCGTACCGAGCGCTTGAGGTGCAGGGCGGCCATCACGGCCAGCGGCAGCTGGTACTGCGGACGCAGGCCGGAGCCGAAGGCGCCGCCGACGAAAGCAGCCATGACGCGGATCTTGTCCTTGTCCAGGCCGAACACGTTGGACAGATAGGTCTGGCAGTTCTGCGTGCTCTGGGTCTTGTCGTGGATCACCAGGCTGCCGTCGGCCTGATACAGCGCGGTGCTGGCATGGGGCTCCATCGGGTTGTGGTGCTCGACCGGCGTGTCGTAGGTGGCGTCGACGGTGATCGGGGCGGCAGCGTATTGCCCGGCGAAATCGCCGCGCGGTTCGGGCAGTTCAGCCGGCGCCGGCTTGGCGGCGGACAGTTGTGCGCGCAGGTCGGTCTGGTGAGGTTCCTGAGCGTATTCGATCTGCACCAGAGCGCCTGCATGGCGCGCCAGTTCCAGGTTTTCCGCGACGACCAGCGCCAGCGGCTGGCCGCTGTAGAGCACGTTGTCGTTATACAGCGGGCGAAACGGCGAGCCATCGGCGGCATCGTCGTCTTCGTATTTTTCGTCGTAACTGGCCAGCTTCGGGCGGTTGGTGTGGTCGATCACAGCCACCACGCCCGGCAGCGCCAGGGCCTTCGACGCATCGATGGACAGCACGCGGCCGTTGGCGATGGTGCTGGAGACCACGCTGCCGAACAGCAGGCCATCTTCGGGAAACTCGCCAGCGTAGCGCGCCTGGCCGGTTACCTTGAGCAGACCGTCGACGCGGTCCATGGGTTTGCCAAGTGTGCTCATCGCTGCATCTCCCCTTTGGCGGCATCGCTCAGGGCACGGACTATCGCGCGGCGGGCCAGCTTGATCTTGAAGGTGTTGTGTTGCAGACCGCGAGCGTCCTGCAACAGGGCGTCGGCAGCTTTGCCGAAGGTCTCGGCAGTGGCGGGCTGGCCGATCAGCAGGCGCTCCACCGCTTCATCGCGCCACGGCTTGTGGGCGACACCGCCCAGCGCCAGGCGGGCGTCGCGAATAGTCTCGCCGTCCAGCTCCAACGCTGCGGCAACCGACACCAGGGCGAAGGCATAGGAAGCGCGGTCGCGGATCTTCAGGTATTGGCTGTGGGCCGTGAAACCAGCGGCGGGCAGTTCTACCGCCGTGATCAGTTCGTCATCGGCCAACTGGTTGTCACGCTCGGGCGCGTCGTCCGGCAGGCGATGGAAGTCGGCGAATTCGATGGTGCGCGCGCCGTTCGGACCCTGCACATGGACCACGGCAGCCAACGCTGCCAGGGCTACACACATGTCCGAAGGATGGGTGGCGACACACTGCTCGCTGGCGCCCAGGATGGCGTGGATGCGATTCAAGCCGTCCTTGGCCGGGCAACCGGTGCCGGGCTCGCGTTTATTGCACGGCATTTTCGAATCGTAGAAGTAGTAGCAGCGCGTGCGCTGCAGCAGGTTGCCGCCGGTGCTGGCCATGTTGCGCAGCTGCGGCGAAGCACCGGCCAGGATCGCCTGGCTGAGCAACGGATAACGCTGCTCGATCAACGGGTGCCAGGCCAGGTCGGCATTGCTCACCAAGGCGCCGATGCGCACGCCGCCGTCGGCGGTTTCCTCGACTTCGCGCAGGGGCAGCCCGGTAATATCGATGAGCTGCTCGGGCTGCATGACGTTTTCTTTCATCAGGTCGAGCAGGTTGGTGCCACCGGCGATGAAGCGCGAGCGTGGACCGGCCAGGCGTACAGCTTCATCGACACCGGCAGGCTTGGCGTAGGTAAACGGATTCATGAGCGCTCCCCTCCCTGCACTTCGACCACTTCTTCGATGGCCGCGCGGATGTTGCTGTAGGCGCCGCAACGGCACAGGTTGCCGCTCATCAATTCCTTGATGTCGGCGCTGGAGTCGGCGCGGCCTTCGTTGATCAGGCCAACGGCCGAGCAGATCTGTCCCGGCGTGCAGTAGCCGCACTGGAAGGCATCGTGCTTGATGAACGCGGCCTGGACCGGATGCAGTTGATCACCCTGCGCCAGGCCTTCGATGGTGGTCAGCTCGGCGCCGTCGCACATCACGGCCAGGGTCAGGCAGGCGTTGACCCGCTTGCCATTGAGCAGCACGGTGCAGGCGCCGCACTGACCGTGGTCGCAGCCTTTTTTGCTGCCGACCAGGTCGAGCTGTTCGCGCAGCAGATCCAGCAGGGTGGTCCAGGGCAATACATCGAGCTGGCGCGACTGGCCATTGAGTTGCAGGGAAATGCTGTGGCTGGCGTACGGCTGCGCGCCAGCGCTGGAAGAAAGGGTGCTCATCGGGTCGACCTCACGGTGGTTCAGCTTGCGTGCGCGGCATTTTTCATGTCGCGTCGTTTGCAGGTACGACTTGGCACGCCGGTCATTCGTTCAGACGAGCTGATGAGTGTTTCCCCGCGACCGTGCTGGTATGATGCGCGGCTTTTTTTACCGCCCGGATGTGCTTTGCTATCAGGGTCGACACGACAACACTCGACAACAACGGTAACGGCGCAAAACGCGCCACAGGGAGCGGGCATGCTGGAAAGGCTGTTTCAACTCAAGGCGCACAACACCAACGTGCGCACGGAAATACTCGCCGGGGTCACCACCTTTCTGGCGATGGCCTACATCCTGTTCGTCAACCCCAGCATCCT
>NZ_DJUS01000130.1:0-32939 GCF_002438365.1 Pseudomonas sp. UBA6276 | reverse complement strand
TGAACGCCTTCTTCACCTACACCGTCGTGTTGCACATGGGCCACACCTGGCAGGTGGCGCTGGGCGCGGTGTTCATCTCGGCGGTGTGCTTTTTCCTGCTGTCGATCTTTCGGATCCGCGAGTGGATCGTCAACAGCATCCCCCTGCCATTGCGCTCGGCCATCGCTGCGGGCATCGGCCTGTTCCTGGCGCTGATTGCGCTGCAAGGCGCCGGGATCGTGGTGGGTAACCCGGCCACCGTGGTGGGCATGGGCGACCTGACCAAGCCCGGTGCGGTGCTGGCGATTCTGGGCTTTTTCCTGATCGTCGCGCTGGAGGCGCGCAAGGTTCGCGGGGCGGTGCTGATCGGCATTCTGGTGGTGACCACCGCGTCGATCCTGCTGGGCTTCAGCCCATTCAACGGGCTGGTGTCGATGCCACCATCGCTGGCGCCGACCTTCATGCAGCTGGACATCGCCGGGGCCTTGGACATCGGCCTGCTCAGCGTGATCTTCGCCTTCCTGTTCGTCGACCTGTTCGACAACTCCGGGACCTTGATCGGCGTGGCCAAGCGCGCCGGTCTGATGGGCAAGGACGGCCACATGCCGAAGATGGGCCGCGCGCTGATCGCCGACAGCACGGCGGCCATGGCCGGTTCGCTGCTGGGCACCTCCACTACTACCAGCTACATCGAGTCGGCCGCGGGCGTCAGCGCCGGGGGCCGTACTGGCCTGACTGCCATCGTGGTCGCGGTGCTGTTTCTGCTGGCGCTGTTCTTCGCTCCGCTGGCGGGCAGCGTGCCGGCCTATGCCACGGCGCCGGCGTTGTTCTTCGTGGCAGTATTGATGGCGTCGGGCCTGGCTGAAATCGAGTGGGACGACATCACCGAAGCCGCCCCGGTGGTAGTCACCGCGCTGGCGATGCCGCTGACCTATTCGATCGCCAACGGCATCGCCTTCGGCTTCATCGCCTGGACCTTGATCAAGCTGCTGGCGGGCCGTGCCCGCGACTTGAACTCGGCGCTGGTGATCCTTTCCATTCTGTTCGTTGTGAAACTGGGCTGGTATCCATGAGTGTTGTTCTCGACCCCACCTCCTACACCCAGCAGCTGGATGAAAAGGTAGCGCGCCTGCGCGCCTTGCTGGCGCCGTTCGACGCGCCGGAACCGGCTGTGTTCGATTCGCCTCGCGAGCACTACCGGCTGCGCGCGGAATTTCGCCTGTGGCGCGAGGATGGCCAGCGTCACTACGCGATGTTCGCGCCCGGCGAGAAGCATGTCCCGATCCTGATCGACAGCTTTCCCATCGCGAGCGCGCGCATCAACGAACTGATGCCGCGCCTGAAGGCCGCCTGGCAGGCGGATGCGGCGCTGAGCAACAAGCTGTTCCAGGTGGAGTTTCTGACCACACTGGACGGCGACGCGATGGTAACGCTGTGCTATCACCGCCCGCTGGACGAGCACTGGCAGCGCGCTGCCGAGCAACTGGCGAGCGACCTGGGTGTGAGCATCATCGGCCGTTCAAAGGGCAAGCGTGTGGTCATCGGCCGCGACTATGCGGTCGAGGCGCTCGAGGTGGCTGGTCGTACGTTCCGCTATCGCCAGCCCGAAGGCGCGTTCACACAGCCCAACGGCACGGTCAACCAGAAGATGCTCAACTGGGCGTACGAGGCCCTAGGCCCGCGCGACGACGATCTGCTGGAGTTGTACTGCGGTAACGGCAATTTCACTCTGCCGCTGGCCACCCAGGTGCGCAAGGTGCTGGCCACGGAAATCAGCAAGACGTCGGTCGCCGCCGCCTTGCACAACCTCGATGACAACGGCGTCGACAACGTGACCCTGGTGCGCCTGTCGGCCGAAGAGCTGACCGAGGCGCTCAACGAAGTGCGTCCGTTCCGTCGTCTGCAGGGTATCGATCTCAAGGCCTATGACTTCGGCAGCGTGTTCGTCGATCCGCCACGGGCCGGCATGGACGTGGACACCTGCGAGCTGACCCGGCGTTTCGACAACATCCTGTACATCTCCTGCAATCCGGAGACGCTGGCGGCCAACATCGAGCAATTGCACGATACCCATCGGGTGGCCAAGTGCGCGTTGTTCGACCAGTTCCCATACACCCACCATATGGAATCAGGGGTACTGCTGGTACGCCGTTGACCGCCGTGCTGCAGTGACGGGCCGAACCGCGCGAGACGGTTACGCGCCCTGTCAGGCAAACCACGCAGGCCCCTGACGCGGCCTGCGTGGCTGCAACGGCGGACGTGCCTGTGGTAGAACAGAGGTAACAAGAAGTTACCACTGTCATGGAGACCGGCTTGAACAACGCTGCCAACGTCCCTCTGTCCGCTTCGCGCTCACGCTTGATGGCTCTTCTGGTGGCCGCGGCGTTCTTCATGGAAAACCTGGACGCGACGGTGATCGTCACCGCCCTGCCGGACATGGCCAGATCCTTCCAGGCCACCGCAGTGGACCTGAACATCGGCATCACCGCCTACGTCATGACTCTGGCGATCTTCATTCCCGGCAGTGGCTGGGTCGCCGATCGCTGGGGGCATCGTCGCGTGTTCATGGCAGCGCTGGCGCTGTTCACCTTGGCCTCGGTACTGTGCGCAGCCTCGCAGGAGCTCTGGCAGTTCACCGCCGCGCGGGTGCTGCAGGGCATTGGTGGGGCCATGATGGTGCCGGTGGGGCGCCTGGCGGTCCTGCGCAACACCGAGAAGTCCGACCTGCTTACTGCCATCGCCTTCATCACCTGGCCCGGACTGGTGGCGCCGGTGCTGGGCCCGCCGGTGGGGGGCTTCCTGGCCACCTATGCGTCATGGCATTGGATCTTCCTGCTCAACCTGCCTTTGGGCCTGATCGCTCTGGTGTGTGCCTACAAGCTGATGCCCGAGGGCCGAGGCGAACATCCCCACCGCCCCTTCGACACAGTGGGTTTTGTACTCTGTGCCCTGGCGTGCGTGGGCCTGCTGTTCGGCCTCGATTTCATAGGCCAGGCTCCACGCAGCGGGTACGGCTATCTGATGCTGACCACCAGTGCCGTCCTGCTGTGGGCGATGTACCGTCACTTCACCCGGCACCCCACGCCCCTGTTGAAACTGGACGCCCTGAAGATCCCTACCTACCGGATAACCTTCAACGGCGGCTCGCTGTTTCGTGCCATGGTCAGCGCACACCCTTTTTTGCTGCCGCTGATGTTCCAACTGGGGTTCGGTCATGACGCCTTCACCGCCGGCCTGCTGGTGCTCACGCTGTTCGCCGGCAACATCGGGATGAAGCCCATGACCTCTTGGGTGCTGCGTCGCTGGGGTTTCCGGACCACGCTGATCGGCAGCAGCCTGGTGCTAGCGAGCACTACCTTCGCCTGCGCGGCAATGACCGCGGCCACGCCACTGGCGGTGATCCTGCCGGTGCTGTTGGTGTCGGGCATGGCTCGTTCGATGGGGTTCACCGCTTACAGCAGCGTCGCCTTCGCCGACATGCCGCAGCCGCTGATGTCTTCGGCCAACACGCTGTTCAGCATGACTCAGCAGTTGGCTTTCGGCCTGGGCGTGGCGTTGGCGGTGATCTTCCTGCGCCTGAGCGAATCGGTGCTGGGCGTGAACGGCGAATCCCTGGCCAGCTATCACATGGCGTTCGTGCTGGTGGGGATTCTGACCTTGGTATCGATGTTCGACCTCTGGCAATTGCCCCGCAATGCGGGCGCTGCCGTGTCTGGCCATGGCAAGCAGACGACGCCGACAAAATGATTTGACGTAATTAACCGGTTAGTACAATTTACCCGCATCGCACCCAACAAAAATAATGGAGTCACTCGATGAGCGGTAAAAACGTCCTGGCGGGCCTGATCGGCGCCGGTATCCAGCAGTCCCGAACCCCAGCCATGCACGAGCGCGAAGGCGCGGCGCAGGGCTTGGGGTATGTCTACCGGTTGATCGACCTGGATGCACTGAAGCTCGACAACGGTGCGCTTGAAGAGCTGCTCACTGCGGCTCAACGCATGAGCTTCACCGGCCTCAACATAACCTTTCCGGCCAAGCAGGCGATCATTCCCCTGCTCGATGAGCTGTCGCCGGAGGCGTCTGGAATCGGTGCCGTGAACACCGTCGTGCTCAAGGATGGCAAACGGGTCGGTCACAACACTGATTGCCTGGGGTTCGCCGAGGGTTTCCGCCGCGGCATGCGTGAGGCCAAGCGTGACCGGGTGGTGCAAATGGGTGCCGGCGGTGCCGGTGCGGCGGTGGCCCATGCGTTGCTGCTCGAAGGCGTGCAGCAGTTGAGCATCTTCGATGTCGAGCCGGCGCGGGCGCAGGCCCTAGCCGACAACCTCAACCAGCATTTTCCGGGGCAGCCGGCACAGGCGGGCAGCGACCTGCTGACGGCCTTGGCCGAGGCCGATGGCCTGGTCAACACCACACCGATGGGCATGGCCAAGCTGCCAGGCATGCCGGTGCCCAAGTCGGCCCTGCGCCCGGCGCTGTGGGTGGCCGAGATCGTCTATTTTCCCCTTGAGACCGAACTGCTGCGCGAAGCCCGCGCCCTGGGTTGCCGCACGCTGGACGGCGGCACCATGGCCGTGTTCCAGGCCGTGAAAGCCTTCGAGCTGTTCAGCGGCCGGCAAGCCGATGCCGAACGCATGATGGCGCATTTCGCCGAAATGAACGGGTAAGCCAAGACCCGAATCACGACCCCTGTAGCAGCGGCGCGAGCCGCGTCGGCGGTGGATGCGGCGTCTGTGGCTGCTACGGGGCCTGGATGAAGCGCAGGAGTGATTCGCAGAGCATTTCGCGGTGGTGCAGCTTCAACGTGGCTTCGTTGAAATCCACCTGGAACAACTGGCCGAAGGTGTGCTTGTTGGACACTCGGTAGAAGCAGAACGAGCTGATCATCAAATGCACGTCCATGGCATCCAGCCCCGGACGGAACACGCCCTGCTCGGTGCCGCGCCGCAACAGGTCGGCCAGTGCCAGCAGCACGGTCTTGTTCAACTCGCGAATGCTCGTGGATTTCTTGACGTACTCGCCCTTGTGCATGTTTTCGTTGCACACGATACGCACGAAATCCTCGTTGCGATCGTGGTGATCGAAGCTGAATTCCACCAGCCGGCGAATGCCTTCCACCGGCGTCAGCTCGTCCAGATGCAACTTGGCTTCGGTGCCGCGAATATCCCCATAGAGCTTTTCCAGCACCTCCAGGTAAAGCTGCTCCTTGCTGCTGAAGTAGTAATAGATCATGCGCTTGGAGGTGTGTGTACGCTCGGCGATGGCATCGACGCGGGCGCCCGCCAGGCCTTGCTCGACGAACTCGGTGATGGCCGCCTGCAGGATGTTCTCGCGGGTCTTCTCGGGGTTGTTCTTGCGGGGCTTGCGAGGAACGTCGGCAGCGTGCGCGTCGGCCTCTGAGATTGTAGTCATGCTGGGCTCACGGCCGTCGTTGGTCAGCGGGCATTATGCGGCGCGCCGCGCAGGCAAGCAAAGCCCGCCGCGCACCTGCGCGGCGGGCACCCGATCAGAGCTTGGCGTGGCGTATGCCACCGGCGCGCGCCTTGGCCATGGCCGACAGGCGCACTGCAACGTTGGCAGCACCATAGCCGGCATAACCGCCGCGACGCTGCAGCACTTCGAAGAAGAAGCGCTCCTCGAACGGCTCGGTATAGACATGGAACAGCTCACCGCCGTTGGCGTCACGGTCGTACAGCACGTTGTAGTACGCCAGCTCGCTGAGGAATTCGTCGTCGAAATCGAACCGCGCGCCGAGGTCATCGTAA
Source organism: Pseudomonas sp. UBA6276 (assembly GCF_002438365.1). Lineage (NCBI taxonomy): Bacteria > Pseudomonadati > Pseudomonadota > Gammaproteobacteria > Pseudomonadales > Pseudomonadaceae > Pseudomonas > Pseudomonas sp. UBA6276. Next base: position 27,195 of record NZ_DJUS01000130.1, on the reverse strand, counting down.
TAGTTGAGCGGGATGTCCAGCAGCGCCACCCCAGCCTCCTTGGCCTTGCTAACGGCCGCGAAAATGTCGTCGCAATCGAAGGCGATGTGGTGCACGCCCGAACCGCGATAAGTCGACAGCGCATGGGAAATCGCCGTGTTGCGGTTTTCCGAGATGTTCAGCGGCAGGCGGATCGAACTGCACTGGCTGCGCACCGCACGGCTTTTCACCAGGCCATAGGGGTCGGGCAGCACCACCTCGTCGTCGGCCTTGAAGTCCAGCACGGTCTTGTAGAACAGCACCCAGCTGTCGAGGGTGTCCGGCGGAATGGCCATGGCCATGTGGTCGATGGACTTGAGCATGCCCGGCGTCGCTGGCGATGGGCTGAGGCTGAAGTCGCTCTCGTAGATGGTCGGCCCGTCGCTGGCCTCGTCCACCAGGTAGATCAGGCTGCCATCCAGCGCCCGCACGGCCGCCAACTGACGCTCGTTGGGCCCGACCAGGCCGCGGAACGGCTGGGCCTTGTAGGCCACTGCGCGTTCCAGGGACTTGGCGCTGTCCTTGACCCGCAACGCGGTGGCACACAGCGATGGGCCGTGGGATTCGAAGAAGTTGTGGGCGAAGGAATAGGGTTCGGCATTGAGGATCAGGTTGATATCGCCTTGACGCAGCAGGCTGACGTTCTTGGAACGATGCTGGCCGGCCTTGGCGAAGCCCAGTTGCTGCAGCCAGTGGCTGAGCTTGGCCCCCAAGGCTTCGTCGACCGCGAATTCGAGAAATTCGATGCCTTTGTAGTCATCTGCAGCAGGCGGCGCGAAGAGGATGTCCAGGTTCGCCACCGGCGTTGCTTCCTGTTCAAGCAGCTTGCGGGTCTTTTCCTCCAGGTACAGCAGCGAGCGCAGACCATCGGCGGCATTGGCCCGAGGCGGCGCGGCGCGGAAGCCGTCGTTGAAGATTTCCAGCGACAACGGGCCGGTGTAGCCGGTCTTGATGATCGGTGCGAGGAAGCCCGGCAGGTCGAACTCGCCCTGCCCTGGGAAGCAGCGGAAATGCCGGCTCCATTCCAGCACGTCCATGGCCAGGATGGGCGCATCGGCCATCTGCACGAAGAAGATCTTGTCGCCGGGAATGTCGGCGATGGCGCGCGGATCGCCCTTGAGCGACAGCGTGTGGAAACTGTCGAGCAACACACCCAGGGCCGGATGATCGGCCTGCCGGACGATGTCCCAGACCTGCTGATAGGTATTCACGTGGCGGCCCCACGCCAAGGCTTCATAGCCGATGCGCAAGCCACGCTTGCCGGCGCGTTCGCCCAGCTCGCGCAGATCGTCGACGAGGATCTGCTGCTCGCCCAGCGAGTCGGCGGCGGTGTTGCTGCACACCAGCACCAGGTCGGTGCCCAGTTCCTGCATCAGGTCGAACTTGTGCTCGGCGCGGTCGAAGTTGCGCGCCATGCGCGAGCGATTGCCGCCTTCGAAGTCACGGAACGGTTGGAACAGTGTGATGGCGATGCCCAAGTCGGCGCACATCTGGCGCACTTCACGCGGACTGCCGTCGTAGTACAGCAGGTCATTCTCGAAGATTTCCACACCATCGAAGCCGGCGGCGGCAATGGCTTCGAGTTTTTCCGGCAGGGTACCGCTCAAGGATACGGTGGCGATCGAACGCTGCATGGCACGCTCCAATAAGGCTCTACGAAAAGGCGCTACGAGGGCTTGCGCCGAGGCCTCGACTACGCGCCTTTTCTGCGGTTCCGCCCAGCGCCTGAGGGCAGGCAGAACCGTGATGAAAAAAGGGGGTTGTATCAGTTTGCCACTCTACCCGAGCACGTACCAACTGGTTAGTTTTGCGTGCGATTATCGACCACTTACCGTGTGCATCGATTGATTAGCCCGGGCGGTGTGCGCACCATCGGTTCCGACAGTGAAGCTGGTCGAAGCGCAGATTGCAATCGACCCAGCGCAGACCGCCCGCCGTGGCGGCCAACACCCCATAAGAATTTCAAGAACTCAGGTAATCACTCATGCCCATCCGATTTCGCACCCATCCCGTACCTGTGACCTTCCCCAGCGGCGTCGAAGCCGGTCAATACGCACGCGTTTGACCCCACCGAGTGCACCCTGACGGCAATGTCTCTGATACCGTGCATGCCCTGTATCAGACTGCCTCACGCTCAGTCGAAGTTCGGCGGTGGTCGAAACCACTGCGCCTGTACGGATGGTCCCAACGATGACACACCCCCACAGCTCCGCCCTGCCCCGCGCCCAACAAGCGCCTGAGACCAAAGTCGGCTTCAGGGACATGGTCAAGGCCGGCGCCGCCGTCGGCAAGACTCGCTGGGGCATGCTCGCCCTGGTGTTCTTCGCGACAACCTTGAACTACATCGATCGCGCCGCACTGGGCGTCATGCAGCCGATTCTGGCCAAGGAAATGAGCTGGACGGCGATGGACTACGCCAACATCAACTTCTGGTTCCAGGTCGGCTATGCCATCGGCTTCCTGCTGCAAGGCCGCCTGATCGATCGGATCGGCGTCAAGCGTGTGTTCTTCTGTGCGGTGTTGCTCTGGAGCCTGGCCACCGGCGCCCACGGCCTGGCGACCTCGGCGGTGGGCTTCATGGTCTGCCGGTTCATCCTCGGCCTGACCGAGGCCGCCAACTACCCCGCGTGTGTGAAGACCACCCGGCTGTGGTTCCCGGCCAAGGAGCGCGCAGTGGCCACCGGCATCTTCAATGCCGGGACCAACGTCGGCGCGCTGCTGACGCCGATGATGCTGCCGTTGATTCTCAGTGTCTGGGGCTGGCAGGCGGCGTTTCTCACCATCGCCCTGCTGGGGCTGGCCTGGGCGGTGTTCTGGGGCATCAAGTACTTCGATCCGGACCAGCATCCACGGGTCAAGGCCAGCGAGCTCGAATACATCCAGGATCAGGAAGCCCCCGAGCAACCGGGCGTACCGTTCTGGAAGATCATGACCATGCGCGGCACCTGGGCGTTTGCCGGGGCTTTCATGATGACGGCCCCGGTGTTCTGGTTCTACCTGTACTGGCTGCCGCCGTTCCTCAACCAGCAATACCAATTGGGCATCAACGTCACCCAGATGGGCATCCCGCTGATCATCATTTACCTGAGTGCCGACGTCGGCAGTGTGGGCGGTGGCGTGCTGTCCTCGTTCCTGATCGGACGCGGCATGCAACCGGTCAAGGCGCGGCTGCTGTCGATGCTGGTGTTTGCGCTGGCGATCATCAGCGTGGTGTTCGCTGCTGGCGCGGCCAACCTGTGGGTGGCGGTGGCGGCGATCTCGCTGGCCATCGCCGCGCACCAAGCGTGGACGGCGAACATCTGGAGCGTGGTGATGGACTACACGCCCAAGCACATGATGAGCACGGTGTTCGGCTTCGGCGGCATGTGCGCGGCGGTCGGCGGGATGTTCATGACCCAGGTGGTGGGTTATATCCTGACTGTGACGAACAACAACTACACGGTGTTGTTCACGATCATTCCGGCGATGTATTTCATTGCCTTGGTGTGGTTGTACCTGATGGCACCACGCAAGGTGCCGCAGGGGGCTTGAGCCAGGCGCGGGGTGGCGGTGGGGCTATTCGCGGGCAGAGCCCGCTCCCACAGAGGCTCGCCGCATATCCATGTGGGAGCGGGGCGGGCGGCGAGCGCTCTGCCCGCGAAGAGGCCAGTGGCATCACCCTAGATCTCAGCCAGTAAAGCCTGGGTTTTCTCGAGGGCCATCCGGGCCCTCTCATAAGCGCTCACCCCCTGCTCCAACAGCCGCGCCGTGGGTATCTCCAGGCTCAGCGGCACATCCTCGGGCAGCGCTCTCAACAAGCCAACCAAGTCGCAGTCGCCGTCTCCCGGAAAACGACGTTCCTGGCGGGCCTGGCGCAGTATCTCGGCCATGTCATCAGGGCATGGACCCGCCACGTCGCACAGTTGGGCATAACGCAAGCGTTGCGGTGGCAGGCTGCGCAGGTCTTCGAGTCGCGAGTTGGAGCGGTCGAAATGAAAGGCATCGACCAGGATGCAGGCATTGTCGCGACCGGCCTTGTCGAGCATCACCCTCGCGCTGGCCAGATCCGGGCAGTCGGTCCAAGGCATGAACTCCAGGTGCGGATGGATGCCATAGGGCCGCGCCAGGTCGCACAGCTGAGCCAGGTTGTCGCTGGCCCGCTGCACGTCTGGATCGTTACCCGCCACCAGCAATTCGCTGGCACCGAACTCGGCGCCCAACGCCAGATGAGCTTCGAAATCCGCCACGCGGGTCAGCGGTTTGAGCCGCAGGATTTCGATGTCCAGCACCTTGATCCCGGTATCGCGCAAACGAGCAGCCGTCTGACGTTGCAACGCCTTGTCGCGCAGCAACGGATAGTGATGCTCCTCGACCGTGGCCGGTTCGGTGCGCAGGCCAACGTGGCTGTAGCCGGCGCGGGCAGCGACCTCGACCATCTCGGGAGGCGAAAGCTCGAGCACGGTCAAGGCGGCCAGAGACAGGATGCGGTGGGTCATGGGCGGTTCCTTGGGGCTTGAAAGTGTCGGTCAAGGTGAGAGCGTTTCAGCCAACTAACCGGCCTGGCCCAACGCGCGGGGTGCACAGGCGCGCCCGGTGCGCATCGCGTCCCCGATGGCGTCGACCAACGCCAGGGTTCGCGCAGCATCCACCACACTCACCAGCGGTTCGACCTGCCCGCGCGCGACCTCGATGAAATGCTCAAGCTGCACGCGCAACGCTTCAGCAGGCGCGAAGGTCTCCTGCACCTGCTGCAAGGGCTCATGCCAGCCCGCGCCCGCTTCGGCGTAATGCCAACGCGTCAGTTGCGGCACGCTCAGCGCACCGGCCGTGCCTGCCAGCAGGTAGCACGGCTGATCGGCCTGGCGTGGATAGACCGGGTTCTCGCCCGAGCCGAGCTCCCAGCTCCAGGGCGCGGCGACCCCATCGGAACCGGTCAAGGTGCCCAGCGCACCGTTTTCGAACTGCAGCAACACCGCCACACTGTCTTCGTTGCCGAAGCCGCGAATGCCATTGCTGCCGAAGGCCTGCACCTGGTGGACTTCGCCGCACAGGTAGCGCAGCAGATCCAGGTCATGAATCAGATTGGTCAGCAGCATCCCTGCCCCCGGTTCGCGACGCCAGGCGATGTCGAAGTAACTGTCGGGCTTCTGCAACTGCCACAGCGCCGTCACCGTGGTCAGCCGACCGAGCACGCCACTTTGCACGACGTGTCGGGCGCGGCTGATCATCGGGTTGTGCCGCCGATGATGACCGACCAGGACCGGCACACCGCTGGCCGAGCTGGCGGCCACCAGCTCGGCCACTTCGTCCAGATCGACCCCCACCGGCTTTTCCAGCAACACGGGGACCCCGGCCGCCAGACAGTCCAGAGCCGTACGCACATGCTGGGCATTGGGGTTGGCGACGATGACGGCCTCGGGCGCCACGTGCGCCAGCATCTGCCGATAATCGGTGAAATGCGGCACCGCGCATTCAGCGGCGAAGGCGGTTGCCTGAGGGCCTGGGTCGGCGATGGCGCAGAGCTGGGCGCCGTCCATCTGTTGCAGATGCTGGTAATGCTGGCGGCCCATGTTGCCAGCACCGATCAGGGCGATTCGCAGAGGGGAGGTCACGATGCAGATCCTTGGTTTTTGTTTTCTCCAAATATTTAGAACCAAGTTCCGGAATATTTCAAGTCAACGAGAGCGCAATCGTGCAGGCGACTTCACGGATCGCGATGGCACCCCCTTTGTTTCGACACTCAGCTGAACAGCTCCGACGCCACGCTGACCTGAGACAACTCCTGCGCAGCAGTCAACAAGCCCGCGGCCAACTCATGCATGCGCGCCTCGGACAAGCGCGCGCTGGGGCCGGCGACGCTCAGTACACCCACCACATGAGCGTCGCGCGGATGGCGGATCACGGCAGCCAGGGCCGACGTGCCCAGCGCCGAACTTTCGACCACCCAGGCATAACCGGCCTCGCGAGCCACCCGCAGGCGTTCGAGCAGATCGGCGTTGGAACGCGGCGCGTTCGGTCCGAAATCGTCACGACTGGCAATGCCTTGCTGCTCTACCAGGGCCAATGCCTTGGCATCACTGAGGGAGGCCAGCCAGGCATGTCCGGAGGCGGTGTAGAACAGGGGCGCATCCCGACCCATTTCCGGGTCGTAGCGCAGGCCGGAACGGGCGCCCTGGGATTTGGCGATCCAGGTTTGCCGGTCGCCTTCGATCACGCCGAGGCGCACCAGCTCGCCGGTGTCCTGGGCCAGCCGGTCGAGAATCGGCTGAACGATGTCGGCGCCGCTGCCCGACAGGTACTGAAAGCCAAGCGCGACCAGCTTGGTCGACAAGTGATAGCGCAAGGTCTCGGCGTTCTGCCGCACATACCCCAGACGGCCCAGTTCGGACAGCATGCGATGGGCTGCACTCTTGGGCATGCCCAACTGTTCGGCAAGGGTTTGCAGGGCTTGGCCGCGAGGCTCGTTGGTAAGGCTCTCAAGCAGGCTGAGCGCCCGTTCGATCTGACTGCCGGCCATGATGGGGTCTCGTGAAGATGGAACGAATGAAAAAATTTCGCCGATTCTACACTTGGCGATCCGGTCGGCAATCCATAGAATATGGAACCAGGTTCTATAAAATTATAATTTAACCCACCTGCTTCTTGGAGATTCATCCCATGCCTGCGCCTGACTGCGTAACGACCCCGGTGGAGTGCGACGTGCTGGTGATCGGCTCGGGAGCCGCGGGCCTGGCCACTGCCGTCACCGCCGCCTACCACGGGCTGCGTGTGATCGTGGTGGAAAAGGACAGCACCTTCGGCGGCGCAACCGCCTGGTCGGGTGGGTGGATGTGGGTGCCGCGCAATCCGCTGGCACGGCGCGCCGGCATCGACGAGGATCCAGCCCTGCCGCGCACCTACCTGCAACATGAACTAGGGGCGCACTTCGATCCGGCGCGGGTCGACGCCTTTCTCGAAGCCGCCCCACAGATGGTCGCGTTCTTCGAAAAACATACCCGCCTGCAATTTGCCGACGGCAATGGCATCGCCGACATCCATGGCGACACGCCGGGCGCCGGCACCGGTGGCCGCTCGGTCATCGCGGCGCCCTACGACGCACGCGAACTGGGCACAAGGCTGCTCAACCGCCTGCGCACAACGATGCGTGAAACCTCCTTCCTGGGCATGCCGATCATGGCAGGGGCAGACCTGAGCGCCTTTCTTACGCTGACCCGCTCATGGCGTTCCCTGCTGCACGTCAGCCAGCGAGTGGGCCGACATCTGTTCGACCTGGCCTGGCACGCACGCGCCATGCAGTTGCGCAACGGTGTGGCACTGGTGGCGCGGCTGGCCAAGTCGGCCGACGACCTGGGCGTACTGCTGTGGGAGTCGGCGCCGGTTCGACGGCTGTCGATGCAAGGTTCGCGGGTCTGCGGTGCCGTGGTCGAGACGGCCAGGGGCGAGGTCGTGATCCACGCTCGCAAGGCCGTGATGCTGGCCACCGGCGGTTTCGCCAACGATATCGAGCGACGGCGGACGCTGTTTGCGCGAACACCCACCGGCCACGAACACCTGGCCCTGCCACCGCAGGGCGTCAATGGCGACGGCCTGCGCCTGGGCGAAGCCGCCGGCGGCGAAGTGGCCACGGACCTGGCCTCGGCCGCGGCCTGGTGCCCGGTCTCGCGTGTGCCCTACCCCGATGGCAGTGTCGGCCATTTCCCGCACATCATCGAACGCGCCAAGCCCGGCATCATCGGCGTGCTGGCCAACGGCAAGCGCTTCGTCAACGAGGCGGACGGCTACTACGATTACGTCCAGGCGATGGTCGAGCACGCGCCCGGCAGCGAAGTCGCCTCCTGGCTGATCTGCAGTCATCGCTTCCAGCGCCGCTACGGACTGGGCATCTCGCGGCCCTTTCCCCTGCCGATCAAACCGCATCTGGACAGCGGCTACCTGAAAGTCGGCGACACGCTGGAAGCGCTGGCCAGCGCCTGCGGCATCGACCCGCAAGGGCTGCGCCGCACGGTGGACAACTTCAACCGGCACGCGCGGCTGGGGCAGGACCCGGCATTCGGCCGCGGCGGCAGCGCCTACAACCGCAAACAGGGTGATGCCCTGCACCAACCCAATCCGTGCGTGGCGCCGATCGAACAGGGGCCCTTCTATGCGGTCAAGGTTGAAGCAGGCAGCTTCGGCACCTTCGCCGGGCTCAAGACCAATGAGCACGCACAGGTGCTCGATCGCCAGGGCCTGCCGATTGCCGGGCTGTACGCCGCCGGCAGCGACATGGCCAGCATCATGGGCGGCCATTACCCGGCCGGAGGCATCAACCTGGGCCCTGCCGCCACCTTCGGCTACATTGCCGCGCGACACATGGCCGGAGCGACACACGACGAATAACCGCCAGTAGAGAAGGAGATCGACATGCAACTCATCACCAACGCCCAACAGCTGAAGATGCCGAAACTGGGCCTGGGCACCTGGCCGATGCTCGACGAGGAATGCACCTCGGCCGTGATCCAGGCAATGGAACTGGGCTACCGGCACATCGATACCGCTGCCGGCTACAACAACGAAGCCGCCGTGGGCCGCGGCCTGACCGAATCCGGCGTGCCGCGCGGCGACATTCATGTCACCAGCAAGGTCTGGTGGGACAAGCTGGCGCCCGACGCCATGCGCGAATCGTTCCAGAACAGTCTGAACGCGCTGCAAAGCGATTACATCGACCTGTTCCTGATCCACTGGCCCGGCCAGGAGGGCTGGGATGTGAAAGCAGCCATCGACACCCTGGTGTCGTTCAAGCAGGACGGCCGTGCGTTGAACATCGGCGTGGCCAACTTTCCCCTGCCGTTGCTGCGCCATGTGGTCGAGGAGTTGAACGCGCCGTTGGCGACCATCCAGGTGGAATACCACGTCACCCTGGGGCAGAGCGCCCTGCTCGACTACGCCCGCCAGCACGACATGGCGCTGACCGCCTACAGCCCTCTGGTGCGCAACAAGGTGTCGCAGATTCCCGAGCTACAGGCGATTGCCAAAAAGCATGGCGTGCTGCCGACCCAGGTGGCGTTGAAGTGGTTGCTGGATCAGGACAATGTCGCCGCAATCCCGAAGGCGGCCAGCAAGGCCAACCAGCAGAGCAACCTGGATGCATTGAAGGTGCAGTTGGACGATGAAGATCGCCGGATCATTGCGGCGTTGCCCAAGGATCAGCGGTTGGTGAGCCCGGATTTTGCGCCTGAGTGGGATTGAGGTAGGGCGCTGGACCGCAGTGACCCCTTCGCGGGCAGAGCCCGCTCCCACATGACCCGCTCCCACATGAGATTTGTGGGAGCGGGCTCTGCCCGCGAAGGGGAGCACCGCAGTATCTGGATCAGAAATCGAAAAACACCGTCTCACCTTCCCCCTGAATGCGCATATCGAAGCGATACGCCAGCTTGCCATCCACCTCGCAGCGAGTCGCCACCAGCGTCTCGCGCCGCGCCGGCTGTTCGATCAGGTTCAGCACCGGGTCCTTGGCGTTGGCTTCGGCCTCGTCGCTGAAATACAGCCGCGTGTGCAGGTGGATGTTCACCCCACGGGCGAACAGGCTGATGTTGATGTGGGGCGCCATCGGCACGCCGGCGGCGTTGTTCACCACGCCCGGCTTGATCGTCTGCACGGTCCATTCACCGGCGTCGAAGGTGGTAGCGGTACGGCCGAAGCTGTTGAAGGGTTTGTCCTGGTCGAAATCGATGTGGTAGTGGCCCTGATCGTCGGCCTGCCACAGTTCCAGAAACGAGTCGCGCACCAGGTGACCATTGCCGTCGTAGACGTTGCCCAGCAGCAGGATGTGCTCGCCCGGCGCTTCGGGCTTGGCCATCTGGTTCCAGATTTCATGCTCGCGCGGCTCGATGCCGGCTGCCGCCAGGGCCAGGCCGATGTGGACGTAAGGTCCGGCCGTTTGTGAAGGGGTTTCTTTCAGCAGTTCGATAGGCATGTCGGTTCCCCCTCAGCGGTTTTCGAAGTGAGTCTTGCGCTGGCCGCGCAGTACGATGTCGAAACGGTAGGCCAGGCAATCCATCGGATTGGCGTTGGCCATGTCCAGCCTGGCGATCAGGCTCTGCACCGCCTCGGGGTCGTTGATCGACTTGACGATGGGGCACATCGGAATCAGCGGGTCGCCTTCGAAATACAGCTGGGTGATCAACTTGGTGGCGATCGACGGGCCACTGATGGAGAAGTGCACGTGGGCCGGACGCCAGTCGTTCGGCCCGTTGCGCCATGGGTACGGACCCGGCTTGATGGTACGGAAACTGTAGTAGCCGTCGCTGTCGGTCAGCGTACGGCCGACGCCACCAAAGTTGGGGTCCAGGGGCGCCAGGTAGCGGTCGTTCTTGTGCCGATAACGGCCACCGGCATTGGCCTGCCACATTTCCACCAAGGTATTGGGAATGGGCTTGCCGAACTGGTCGCAGACGCGCCCGGCCAGGATGATCCGCTCGCCGATCGGCAAGCCGCCATGGTTGTAGTTGAGCAGCAGGTCGTTGTCGAACTCGCCGAACTTGAGATGGGCGAAATTGGGGCCGGTGCTTTCACTGGCCGACTGCGGAATGCTCACCAGCGCCTGGCGGGGCGAGCGCATGGTCGAGGTCTTGTAGTCCGGCGTCAGGGCTTTGGGGTGCCAGTTGCGATCACGGATGATGAAGCGACTGCTGTCTTGGGAAGACATGCCGTTCTCCTGTTATTCGATTTATAGAGGACCTGTTTCCAGGCTTCGGACTAGTCTCAAGGAAATGGTCGACAACGAATATTGAAAAACACGGTCACAGGCATACCCGAATGGTTATGCATGAATCGAATGAGGATTTTGCCATGTTATGGAAGAAAGGCCGACGCAGCGATAACGTCGTGGATGCCCGCGGTGACGGTGGCGGCAGTGGCGGCGGCGGGATGCGCATAGGCGGCAAGGGCCTGAGCCTGACCGCAGTGGTGCTGATCGTCGGCTTCGGCCTGCTGACCGGCCAGGACCCCATGCAGATCCTCGGCGAACTGACCGGCCAAAGCCAGCAGGCGGCGCCGGTGGACACCAGCCAACGCAAGGCGCCACCGGCCAACGACGAGCAGGCCGAATTCGTCAGCACGGTACTGGGCGACACCGAGGACACCTGGAAGCAGATCTTCCAGCAGGGCGGGCAGACTTACAAAGAACCGAAACTGGTGCTGTTCAACGGTCAGGTGCAGTCGGCCTGCGGCCACGCCACGGCGGCCAGCGGACCGTTCTACTGCCCGGCCGACCAGCAGGTGTACCTGGACATGGCGTTCTTCCGTGAAATGTCGCAACGTTTCGGCGCTGCAGGTGATTTCGCTCAGGCCTATGTGATCGCGCACGAAGTGGGTCATCACGTGCAGACCTTGCTGGGCGTATCGGACCAGGTTCAGCAGGCGCGCCAGAGTGGCCAGCGCATGGAGGGCGCCAACGGCTTGCTGGTGCGTCAGGAACTGCAGGCCGACTGCTTCGCCGGGGTCTGGGCGTTCAACGGGCAGAAGCGTCTGAACTGGCTGGAGCCGGGTGACATCGAAGAAGCCCTGAACGCGGCCAACGCCATCGGTGACGACCGCCTGCAACAGCAGGGCCAGGGCCGTGTGGTGCCTGACTCGTTCACCCACGGCACCTCGGCGCAGCGCGTGCGCTGGTTCAAGGCCGGGTTTGCTCAGGGTCAGATCGACCAGTGCGATACGTTCGGCGCCAAGAGTCTCTGATTTTCAAGGGCCTCTGAACGTATTGATGCTCGCCACCCGCTTACGCGGGCGGCGGGCGATTCAGATCAGGTTGCGCAGGTGCGTGCAGTCCGGCGCATGCCAGTCCGCCAGTTCCGGCCAGAGGTTCTCTGGCTGGTTCACCAGCACCGTGGCGGTACCGGCCGCGCGGCCTGCCTGCAGATCCATTTGATGATCACCCACCATGACCATGTCCGGATGGCGCACGCGCCAGGCGCCGGCCAGGTGCAGCAGACCGGCCGGGTCTGGCTTGTGCGCGGCTTCGTCGCGGCCCAGCACGTCGTTCGGCTGGAAACAGTCGGCGATGCCGATTGCTTGCAGGCTGATATGCGCCAGCTCCCGCGCATTGCGGGTGAGAATCCCAAGGCGATGACCACGACCGGCCAGCTCACGGACCAGCTCCACCGCTCCCGGCGCCGCCGTCGAGGCCACAGCCAGGGCGCGCTCGTGTTCGAGCAACCAGGCGTGCTTGGCTTTCGACTCGTGGGCCGGCAAAGCAGCCAAGTGGCTGAGGATGTCGGCCTCGGGCGGAATCTGCAGATGACGGCGAATGGCAGCGAAGTCGTGCACGGCCACGGTCAGGGTGCCGTCCAGATCGAACACCCAGTGACGGACGTGGGCCAGGCTCATGACCAGTCCTGCCGATGACGGATCAGACCTTCCTGGGCCGAGGACGCCACCAATTGGCCGGCGCGGTTGTACACGCTGCCGCGGGCAAAGCCCCGTGCGTTGCCCGCCCAGGGGCTGTCTAGGGCATACAGCAGCCAGTCGTCGGCGACCAGGTTGCCATGGAACCACAGCGAATGGTCGAGGCTGGCGATCTGCATGTCGCGGTGCCAGACCGATTTGCCGTGGGGCAGCAGCGAGGTGGTCAGCAGGTTGAAGTCGGAGGCATAGGCCATGACGTACTTGTGCAACGCCGGGGTCTGCGCCAGGGCACCGTCGGCGCGAAACCAGATGTACTTGATCGGGTCGGTCGGTGACGGATTGTACGGGTCACGCTCGGCCACCGGACGCATCTCGATGGGTTTGGCGCACAGCAGCTTGTCGCGCATGTGCGCAGGGATCAGGTGGGCGACCTGCTGCATCAGCTCAAGCTCGGTAGGCAGGTTTTCCGGGCCGACCACGTCGGGCATCGCGCTCTGATGGGCGAAGCCCTCTTCGTCGTACTGGAACGAGGTGGTACCGGTGAAAATGGGCTGGCCTTTCTGCACCGCCGTGACGCGCCGGGTGCTGAAGCTGCCCCCGTCACGCACCCTGTCGACCATGTACACCACAGGTAATTGCGCATCGCCGGGGCGCAGGAAGTAGCCATGCAGGGAGTGCACGTGGCGATCGGGCTCGACCGTCTGGCTGGCAGCCGACAGTGATTGGCCGAGTACCTGGCCGCCGAACAGCTGCCGAAAGCCCAGGTCCTGGCTGCGGCCGCGAAACAGGTTTTCTTCGATGGGTTCCAGGCTCAACAGCTCGACCAGATCGTCCAACACATGGCTCATTCAAAACTCCTCGGCACAGGCATTACCCAAATAGGCAGAACCAAATGGGCGCAATGATAGCGGACAGCCACGCCGCGAACACCTGTAGGAGCGGCCAACGGCCGCGAAAAGGCAACGTGGTATATCTGGCACACCGCAGCGCGCCCCTCGCGGCCACTGGCCGCTCCTACCGGTTGTGCTGCCACTGGTCCTTGGTGATGCGGTACAGCATGTGCCGCTGCAACTCGTGCCCTGGCAGGTTCGGATGGTCGAAATCACCCTCCACATCGCGCTGCATGCCGATGGACTGCATCACCTTTTCCGACGACGCGTTCGCCAACGCGGTGAACGCCACGACCTCTTCCAGCCCCAGCCTGTCGAAGGCGCAAGCCAGGCAGGTCCAGGCCGCTTCGCTGGCGAAACCCAGGCCCCAGTGCTCATAGGCCAGGCGCCAGCCGATTTCGGTGGCCGGGGCGAAGGGCGCGTCGAAACCCACCTGCCCCAGGCCGGTGAAGCCGATGAACTGCCCGCTGTCCTTGCGCTCCAGCGCCCACAGGCCATAGCCCAACTCGGCGAAATGACCGCGTGCGCGACCGATCACTTCGGCGCTCTGCAAACGCCCCAGGGTTTCGGGAAAGTAACGCATGACCCGCGGATCGGCGCACAGGTCGGCGAACGCGGGCAAATCGCTGTCACGCCACTGACGCAGGATCAGTCGCGCACTTTCAAGTTGGAGGATCTCTTTCATTGCTGATTCCTTGCCGATACCGCCCGCCCCGGTTCGATTCCGAGCTCGCAGGCACCTTCCCGCACATTTCGAACGCGAGGTCACAAGGGAGTTTTCACGGCAAGACCAACGGCGTATCCAGACTTGCGAGCGGACGTGCTACCCCGCTGCAAGCTATCGTCGGGTGCTGCGCTCGTAGGCCGCGAGCACGGTGCGTTCCGAGCGTACCAGGTACGCTTCGAGCAACTGCGTGGCCTCCTCGGCACGCCCCTCTTCCAAGCAGTGCAGGATGGAGCCGTTCATGTCCAGGTAGGGCATGTGCAGAAACCGCGGGTCATCGAGCAGGCCGAAGGCCAATCGCAACTCCGCCGAGATCTGCGCGTAGAACGCCTCCAGTCGAGGGCTGTCGGCCAACTCCACCACCGCCCTGTGGAACATCATGTTGGCCGTGCCCACGGCTTTCCAGTCCTTCGCCTCGCTGGCCTGCTGGCCCATGGCGACCGCTTCGCGCATGCGCACGGTGCCGGGGTGCAGCGGATAGCCCTGGGCAAGGGCCTGGCACTCGATGAAACGGCGGACCCGGTAGATGTCGATGATCGAGGCCATGTCCGGCACAGCAACGGTCACCCCACGGTTCGGCTCGTGCTTGAGCAAACCTTCACGGGTCAGGCCCCTGAAGGCCTCGCGCAAGGTGTTGCGCGAGATCTGCAGGGTTTCCGCCAGCGCGGCCTCGGACAGGCGCTGGCCGGGAACCAACTCGCCTTCCACCAGCATTCTGCGAATCTCCTGGGTGATGGATTCACCCAGCGAACGAGGGGGGCACAGCGAGGTGTCGTTCATGTTCGGTCCAGGGTCGAAAAGAGTCTCGGCGATGTTCCATCACAGGCCGGTCTCAGGCAAGACCCGTGCGGCCTCGGTGCATCATTAAGTAACAGCGACATCCGGAAGCGTTACAAAGTGGTGCACTTTGTGGGTCATGCATGCATTCATTGTTGAACAATCCACATCATGCAGATCAACACTCTTGGCCTTTTATCATGGCGTTGGCATGCTGATTGCTCTACCACCTGCATCCCCCATCGCAGGAACGATGCCGTGACACACACAGCCGTGACACAGACCGCCAAGGACTTCACCAAGGCGCGTCGCTCTTCCCTGATTGCCGCGATCTTCATGATGGCCACTTCGGCCATCGGCCCAGGTTTCATTACCCAGACCGCGACCTTCACGGCCAAGATGGGCGCGGCGTTCGCGTTCGGCATCCTGGCTTCGATTCTCATCGACTTCGTGGTCCAGCTGAACGTCTGGCGCATCGTTGCCCTGACCCGGATGCGCGCCGCCGATATCGCCAACAAGGCCATCCCCGGCAGCGGCTACCTGCTGGCCGTGCTGGTGATCTTTGGCGGCCTGGTGTTCAACGTCGGCAACATCGCCGGGGCCGGGCTGGGCCTGAATGCGTTGATGGGGCTGGACCCCAAATGGGGCGGCGCCCTGAGTTCCCTGGTCGCCATCGGCATCTTCATGTCGCGCCGCGCCGGGGTGGCCGTGGACCGTCTGATGGTGGTCCTGGGTCTGGTGATGATCGGCATGACGGTGTTCGTCGCCATTGTTTCCAACCCACCGCTGGGTCAGGCGCTGTACCAGACCATCCTGCCCGAGACGGTTGACTTCGCCATCATCACCACCATCGTCGGTGGCACGGTCGGCGGCTACATCACCTACGCCGGGGCGCACCGCTTGCTGGACCGCGGCACCACCGGCATCGAAAACCTGGACGCCGTGAACAAAGCGGCCCTGAGCGGCATTCTGGTCACCGGCATCATGCGCTACGTGCTGTTTCTGGCCATTCTCGGCGTAGTGGCCAGCGGCGTAATCATCGACACCTCAGGCCAGGGCGCCAACCCGGCCGCCCAAGCCTTCCAGGCCGCAGCCGGCCAGTTCGGCCTGCGCATCTTCGGCCTGATCCTGTGGACCGCCGGCATCACCAGCGTGATCGGCGCCGCCTACACCTCCATTTCCTTCATCACGGTGTTCGCACCGAACATCAGCGAGCAGGCGCGCAACCGCGCCACCACGGTGTTCATCGCCGTGTCGCTGCTGATCTTCGTGCTGATGGGCACCGCACCCGCGGCGCTGCTGCTGTTCGCCGGCGGCTTCAACGGGCTTATCCTGCCCATTGGCCTGAGCATCTTCACCTACGTCGGCTGGCGCCGGTCCGACCTCATGGACGGCTACCATTACCCTCGCTGGCTGCTGGTGCTGGGCGTATTGACCTGCCTGCTCACCTGGTACATGGCGATCAAGTCGGTCGGGCCGATCTTCGCCTTCCTCTCTGTCGTATGAGCCGGACAACGCACAAGGAACCTCTCCAATGCCAAGCATAGATATCAACAGCGACCTGGGTGAAAGCTTCGGCGCCTGGAGCATGGGCGACGACGACGCCATGCTCGACATCGTGACCAGCGCCAACGTCGCCTGCGGCTTCCATGCGGGCGATCCGGCCGGCATCCTGCGCACCCTCAAGGCGGCTGCGGCCAGGCAGGTCAGCATCGGCGCCCATGTGTCCTACCCGGACAAGGTCGGTTTCGGTCGCCGCAACATGGATGTGGCCAGCGACGAGCTGACCGCCGACGTCATCTACCAGATCGGCGCGCTGCAGGGCTTGGCCCAGGCCGCGGGCACCCGCGTCAGCTACGTCAAGCCCCATGGCGCCCTGTACAACACCATCGCCCACGATCGCCGCCAGGGGCTGGCCGTGATCGCTGCCATCCGTGCGGTCGATCCTGGCCTGGTACTGGTGGCCCTGGCCGGTTCGAGCCTGATCGAACTGGCCCGTGAAGAAGGCCTGACGTGCGTCGCCGAAGCCTTCGCCGATCGCGCCTACACGCCTGAAGGCACCTTGGTGTCGCGTCGCGAGCCCGGTGCCGTGCTGCACGATCCACAATTGATCGGCCAACGCATGCTGCGCCTGGTCGAGGAAGGCACCCTGGAGGCCATCGACGGCAGCATCACCCGCATCCAGGCCGATTCCATCTGCGTGCACGGCGACAGCCCGGCCGCCGTGGCCATGGCCCGCGAACTGCGGCGCGTGCTGGAGCAGGCGAACATGCAACTGCAGCCGTTTGCCGGAGGCCGACCATGAGCGCACTCGAACGCGCAGCGAAGAGCGCCATCGAGGCCGCTCGGGCAGCCCGCGCCGACTACCGCGGCGGGCGGGTGGCGCCTTCCGCCGGCGTCGCCCCGGGCATGACCCAGGCCAACCTGATCGCCCTGCCCCGCGACTGGGCCTATGATTTTCTGCTGTACGCCCAGCGTAATCCGAAAGCCTGTCCGATCCTCGACGTCACCGATGCTGGCAGCCCACACACCGTACTGGCCGAGGGCGCAGACCTGCGCACCGACCTGCCGCTGTACCGTGTCTGGCGCAACGGCCAATTGGTCGAAGAGATCAGCGACGCCCGCCACGCCTGGGCCGAGCACGACGACATGGTGACCTTTCTCATCGGTTGCAGCTTCACCTTCGAAACCGCGCTGCAGGAAGCGGGCATCGAAGTCCGGCACATCGCCGATGGCAGCAACGTGCCGATGTACCTGAGCAACCGTGCCTGCCGCCCCGCCGGGCGGCTGCGCGGTGACATGGTGGTGTCCATGCGCCCGATCCGCGCCGACCGTGTGGCGGAAGCCTGCACCATCACCGCCCGCTATCCCTCGGTGCATGGCGCGCCGGTGCACGTGGGCGACCCGGCGCTGCTGGGCGTCGCCGACCTGGCCCGTCCCGACTTCGGCGACGCCGTGCGCATCGAACCGGGCGAAGTACCGGTGTTCTGGGCCTGTGGGGTCACGCCCCAGGCAGCGGTCATGGCCTCGGGTGTGCCGTTCGCCATCACCCATTCGCCGGGCCATATGTTCATCACCGACGTGCCTGACAGCACGTACCACGTCTAGGAGATTGCCGTGCGTTTTCTACCGGTCAACCTGGACACCCTGATGGTCGAGCTCGACGACCTCGAGCAGACCCTGGCCCTGTTCGATGCCTTGAGCGCCGAACCGATCGCCGGCGTGGAAGAAATCATTCCGGCCGCGCGGACGCTGCTGATCCAGTTCCGCCCCAGCGCCATCACTCGGCAGACACTGGTCGATCAACTCGCCCGGCGCGATGCCAGCCAGCGCCGTGCCGTCGAGCAGCGGCGTGTGGAGATCCCGGTGCACTACAACGGCGAAGACCTGGATGAGGTTGCCGCGCTGTTGCAGATCAGCCGCGAGGAAGTGATCCGACGCCACACCGCCGAGGACTACAGCGTCGCCTTCTGTGGCTTCGCCCCGGGATTCGGCTACCTGACCGGCGGCGCCGGATTCCAGGTGCCGCGCCGGAAGACGCCGCGCACGCGCATCCCTGCGGGCGCCGTGGCGCTGGCGGGTGAATTCAGTGGCATTTACCCCAAGGCCAGCCCCGGTGGCTGGCAGATCATCGGCGTCACGCCCTTGCAGATGTGGGACCTGGAGCGCGCCGAACCGGCGCTGTTGCGGCCCGGTTACAAGGTCCGCTTCGTCGACGCCGGGCCTCTGACCGCAGGCGGCCTGCCCGCACCGGCTGCGCCCGCCGCGGCCCTGCGGCCGAGCGGCGCGTACCTGCAGATTCTCAGCCCCGGCCTGCACAGCGTGCTGCAGGACACCGGCCGCATCGGGCAAACCGGCCAGGGCGTGTCCCGCTCCGGCGCGCTGGACCTGGGCGCCCTGCGCGCCGCCAACCGCGCCGTCGGCAACCGCTCGGACATGGCCTGCGTGGAAACCGTGCTCGGCGGCCTGCGCTTCACCTGCCATGGCCACGCGGTGATCGCCGTCACCGGCGCACAGACCCCGGTCACCCTTACCAGCGCCAGTGGCCTGCAATGGCCTGTGGACAACTATCGGCCCATCGAACTGGCACCGGGCGACACCGTCACTCTGGGTGCGCCCAGCGCCGGGCTGCGCAGTTACCTGGCGATCCGCGGGGGCTTCGACGTGACGCCGGTGCTCGGCAGCCTGTCGACCGACACCCTGGCCCAGGTCGGTCCGCCCGCCCTGGCCGCCGGCGACCATTTGGGGTTCACGCCGCCAACGGGCGGCACCAGCGTATCGCTCAGTGAAGCCCCGGCGTTTGCCCTGCCGAAAACCGCCGACACCGTCACCCTGGATGTGCTGATGGGCCCGCGCAGCGACTGGTTCACCGCCGACGCCATCGAGCGCCTGAGCAGCCAGCCGTGGCAGGTCACCGCACAGTCCAACCGCGTCGGCATTCGCCTGGCCGGTGAGACGCCGCTGGAACGCAGCAATCACCAGGAGCTGCCCAGCGAAGGCACCGCCGTGGGCGCCATTCAGGTACCCGCCAGCGGCCAGCCGGTGCTGTTCCTCGCCGACCACCCGCTGACCGGCGGCTACCCGGTGATCGCCGTGGTCGCCAACTACCACCTCGATCTGGCAGGACAGATACCGGTCAACGCCTGGATTCGCTTCAACCCGGTGGCCGCCTTCGAAGCGCTACACCCCACCGCGCCTGCCCCTTCTTCACCTGCCGATGTGGAACGCCTTCCATGAAAAAGCTCCTGATTGCCAACCGCGGCGAGATCGCCGTGCGTATCGCCCGTGCCTGCCGCGACCACGGTGTGCAGTGCGTGGCGGTGTACGCCGATGCCGACATCGACGCCCTGCATGTACGCCACGCCGACGAAGCCTATGGGCTCGACGGCCAGCGCCCTGCCGAAACCTACCTGAACATCGAGAAGTTGCTGGCGGTCGCCAAGCGCAGTGGCGCCGATGCCGTTCACCCCGGCTATGGTTTCCTCTCCGAGCGGGCCGATTTCGCCCGCGCCGTCATCGAGGCCGGGCTGATCTGGATCGGCCCCAATCCCGAGACCATCGACGTGCTGGGCGACAAGGTCGAAGCCCGCAAGATCGCCCAGGCCGTGGGTGCGCCTCTGGTGGCTGGCACGCCGGGGCCGGTGGAAAGCGCCGACGAGGTGCTGGCCTTCGCCGAGCAGCACGGTCTGCCCATAGCTATCAAAGCCGCGTTCGGCGGTGGCGGACGCGGCATGAAAGTCGCCTGGCGTCTGGACGAAGTGACGGAGCTGTTCGCCTCGGCGGTACGCGAGGCCGAAGCCGCCTTCGGCCGCGGCGAATGCTACGTCGAACAGTTTCTCGACCGCCCGCGCCACATCGAAGCGCAGATCCTGGCCGACCGGCACGGCCAGGTCGTGGTCGTGGGCACGCGCGACTGCTCCTTGCAGCGCCGTAACCAGAAGCTGGTGGAAGAAGCGCCCGCGCCGTTCATCACGCAACAGCAGCGCGAGCGTATCCACCAGGCGGCCCGCGACATCTGCGCCAAGGCCGGGTACGTCGGCGCCGGTACGGTCGAGTTCCTGCTCAGCCAGGATGGCACCCTGTCGTTCCTGGAGGTCAACACGCGCCTGCAGGTCGAACACCCGGTCACCGAGGAAACCACAGGCGTGGACCTGGTGATCGAGCAACTGCGGATCGCCGACGGCTTGCCCTTGTCGTTCACCGAAACGCCAGTGCCGCGCGGCCACAGCTTCGAATTCCGCATCAACGCCGAAGACCCGGGCAAGGGCTTTCTGCCCACACCCGGCCAGATCGGTGAGTTCCTTCCGCCATTCGGCCCCGGCGTACGCCTGGACAGTGGCGTGGTCAGCGGGTCGAGCGTGCCCAGCCACTTCGACTCGATGATGGCCAAGCTCATCGTCACCGGCGCCACCCGTGAGCAGGCCATTGCCCGCGCCCGACGCGCCCTGGCCGAATTCAGTATCGAAGGCATCGCCTCGGTGCTGCCGTTCCACCGCGCCGTGATGGATCACGCGGATTTCACCGGTCCCGAGCGCTTCGCCGTGCACACGCGCTGGATCGAAACCGACTTCGCCGAATCCATCACCCTGGCGCCGCGGGTCGAACCCAAGGCCGAGGTGGACATTCTGCGTACCTTCGTCGAGATCGATGGCAAGCGCCACGCGCTCGGTCTGCCCGCTGCATTGCTGCGCGGCATGAGCCTGGACGCGGCACCCGCTGCCCAGGCACAGGCTTCGGCTTCGGCTTCGGCAGAGGTGGACGCCCAGGCGCTGCTCACTCCAGTGGCGGGCAACCTGCACACCTGGGTGGTGGAAGACGGCGCCGACGTTTCCAGCGGGCAGGTAGTGGCCGTGGTGGAAGCGATGAAGATGGAGACCTCGGTGCTGGCGCCGTGTGCAGGCCGCGTGCAGATCGGCCAGCAAGCCGGTGACTACTTCGAAGCTGGCGCCGTGATCGGTCGTATCCAGACCGACAACTGAGCGGTGGCTGCAGGCCCAATAGCAGCCGGCGGCACCGGGCCCTGGCCCAGGTGCCGCGACATGGAAAAAGCCCAGCCAGACGGGTCGCGCATCTGGAATAATGCCCGCCTTCGGCACACACGGCACTCCATGGATCTCCTGCACAAGGCTTGCGACAATGCTTTCGATAGTGGCTTCACTCCTGCCCATCCTGCTGGCGTTGGCCGGCGGCTGGGTGTTGGCAATCTTCATCAGCCCCGAGCTGCGTCATCGGCTGGTGAAGCTGATCACCCCGTTCATCTGGCTGCTGCTGTTCTCGATCGGCTACGAATTCGGTAACGTCCTGGGCGCCCTGAACTCGGCGCGTGAATCGGCGCTCACCGCGCTGGTCTTCGCTCTGCTGACGACTGCGGTGCCATGGTTGTTGCTCTCTCGAGGCGCCAGTGCCGTGGTGCCACGCCCGACGTCGGACCGCCAGGGGTTGGCCGGCATTGTCCCGCCACTCAAGGAATGCCTGATCGCCCTGCTGGCCCTGGCTTTGGGAGTTGGCATGTATCACCTGTGGGGCGCGGCCGACGGCTCGGGGTTTGGCTGGCCTTCGACCAGCTACTTCCTCTATGTACTGATCGTGCTGGTCGGGCTGGACCTCTACGGAGTCAGGCCCGACCCGTCGTGGTACTCGCTGCGCACCTTGAAGATTCCCGCCATGGTGGTGATCGGCTCGCTGCTCGGCGGCCTGCTGGCGGCCTGGGCCACCGGCCAGCCGTTGGCCATCTCCCTCGCGCTGTCCAGTGGCTTCGGCTGGTTCACCCTGTCCGGAGTGATGGTGGGCCACCATGCCGGTGAAGCGTTCGGTGCCATGGCCCTGTTGACCGACCTGTTTCGCGAGATCCTGGCCATCGGTCTGCTGTACAGCCTGGGTGCCCGGCGACCCTTGCAATGCATCGCCGCGGGCGGCGCCACGTCGCTGGATTCGACCCTGCCGATCGTCAAGCAGAAGTGCCCGCCCGAATTGCTGCCCGTGGCGCTGGTCAGCGGTTTTCTGCTGACCGTGATCGGGCCCTTGCTGATGGTGTTTTTCCTCACCGTATGAGTTATGCACATCGCGACAGCCAGTGGATAAGTTACACACATTGGCTGTGCAACCGCCTGTGGATAATCTGCGCATAAGCGGCTGACGGCCCGCGTAGCCGGGGGCTTGCGCGATGCGATCATTTTTTGATCAGCTTTTCAGGCCTGTTTTGCACAGACTGCGCGAGTTACTCACATCCGCTGTGCAACCGCATGTGGATAACCTGCGCAAAACAAGCCACAGGCCGCATACGGCAAGGCTTTCAGAGCGCCGATCAAATTTTGATCAGCAGTGCGTCTGAATACAGGAGCGGAACGGGGCGTGTAGAATTCGCCTTCTTTCTCTGTCGATCCGTTTCCATGCACTCTTCTCCCCCTCGCGTTGCCGTGATCGGCGGCGGCCCGGCGGGCCTGATGGCCGCCGAAGTGCTGAGCCTGGCTGGCGTGGCCGTCGACGTCTACGACGGCATGCCCTCGGTGGGCCGCAAATTCCTGCTCGCTGGCGTCGGTGGCATGAACATCACCCATTCCGAGCCCCAGCCCGCCTTCGTGGCTCGCTACGCCGAACGCGCGCAGGCGGTGGGAGAATGGCTGGCTCCGTTCGATGGCCCACGGCTGCGCGAATGGATTCATGGCCTGGGCATCCAGACCTTCGTCGGCACCTCCGGACGCGTATTTCCGACCGACATGAAGGCCGCACCGCTGCTGCGTGCCTGGCTCAAGCGCCTGCGCGAGGCCGGTGTGGTTATCCACACCCGGCACCGCTGGCTGGGGTGGAACGACGACGGCAGCTTGCGTATCGAGCATCCGCACGGCGAATCGGCGGTGCGCCCGGCGGCCACGGTGCTGGCGTTGGGCGGCGCCAGTTGGGCGCGGCTGGGTTCCGACGGCGCCTGGGTGCCTTGGCTGCAAGGGCGCGGTGTACCCATCAAGCCGCTGCAACCCTCCAACTGCGGCTTCGAGGTGCCGGGCTGGAGCGCGCTGTTGCGGGAAAAATTCGCTGGGGCACCGCTGAAGAACGTCGCCTTGGGGCTGGCGGGCGAACCGTTGCGCACTGGCGAGTTCGTGCTGACTGAAACCGGTGTGGAAGGCAGCTTGGTGTATGCACTGTCCGCCGGGATTCGCGAGGCGATCAACCGCACGGGAAAAGCGACCCTGCACCTCGACCTGCTGCCGGATCGACCTGTGGATAAAGTCCGTACGGCGTTGCACAAACCGCGGGGATCCAAGTCCATGGCCCGGCACCTGCAGGGGCAACTGGGTCTGGAGGGGGTGAAGGCGGGTCTGCTGCGTGAACTGACGGATGCACAGACCTTCGCCGATTTAGAAGCCTTGACCCTGGCGATCAAGGCGCTGCCCTTGACGCTGGTACGCGCCAGGCCGCTGGATGAGGCGATCAGTACAGCAGGAGGGGTGGACCTGCAGGGGCTGGATCGGCGGCTGATGCTTATCGATGTGCCGGGCACGTTCTGTGCCGGAGAAATGCTGGATTGGGAGGCGCCAACCGGGGGCTATCTGCTGACGGCCTGTTTCGCCAGCGGGCGGCGGGCGGCGGATGGCGTTCTGGAGTGGTTGGCTCGGGGGTGATGTTTGCCTCTCGGGCCCCTTCGCGGGCAGAGGGCTCGCCGCCCGCCCCGCTCCCACAGGGTGCAGTTGAACATGTGGGAGCGGGCTCTGCCCGCGAAGAGGCCCTCAGTCACACCACACAATGTGAAAGCCCTCTGCCCGCGAAGAGGCCCTCAAGCCCCCCACACAGCTCAAGGCTTGCGCTTGCGCGGTCCCGTATTGAACACCGGCACCTTGCGCACCGGCTTGACCACAGGGGTCGCATCCACCGGCGAATCGCCGCTATCGACCCACTTGCCCAGGTTCTTCTTGCTACCACTGACCTTGGGCTTCTTCGGTTTTTTCGGCTTCTTCACCACCTGGCCGCTGGCATCGGTGTCCGGCACCCGGTGATCGGGCACGAAGTCCGGTTCGTCGACGCGCTTCAACGTCTGCCGGGTCAGCATTTCGATGGCCGACAGCAACTGCACCTCGTCGGCGCAGACCAGGGAGATCGCCTCCCCCGTCGCCCCCGCCCGGCCGGTACGGCCGATGCGGTGAATGTAGTCCTCGGCCACGATCGGCAGGTCGAAGTTGACCACCAGCGGCAGATCGTCGATGTCCAGGCCGCGCGCGGCGACATCGGTGGCCACCAGGATCTGCACCTCTGAGGCCTTGAAGCGATCCAGCGCGCGCTGACGCGTGGCCTGGGGCTTGTCGCCGTGGATGCCGTCGGCGTTGATGCCCAGTCCCTGCAGCTTCTCGACCAGCGCGTCCACGCCGTTGCGGGTCTTGGCGAACACCAGCACCTGCTTCCAGCGCTGCTTCTTCAGAAGATGGCAGAACAGCTCCGCCTTGCGCTTCTTGTCCACCGGCACGATCCACTGCTGCACCGAGCTGGCGGCCACGTTGCGCGGGCTGACTTCGATGCTCAGCGGGTCGTTGAGCATCTGCCCAGCCAGCAGGCGGATGGAATCGGAAAAGGTCGCCGAGAACAGCAAGGTCTGGCGCTTCTTCGGCAGGGCTGCATAGATATCCCGCAGCTCCTCGGAAAAGCCCAGGTCGAGCATGCGGTCGGCTTCGTCCAGCACCAGGGTCTGCAACTGGGAGAACTTGATCGCGTTCTGTCGATACAGATCGAGCAGGCGCCCCGGCGTTGCGACCAACAGGTCGACGCCCTTGCGCAGCTTCATCATCTGCGGGTTGATGCTGACCCCGCCGTACACCGCATAGGTGCTCAGCGGCAGGTGCTCGCCGTACTCGACGATATTGGCGTGAACCTGTTCGGCCAGCTCGCGCGTGGGGCACAACACCAGGGCTCGGACCGAGTTGCTCGCCACCTTGGGTCCTTCCATGGCCAGCAACTGCAGCAACGGCAAGGCAAAACCGGCGGTCTTGCCGGTGCCGGTCTGGGCCGCGGCCATCAGGTCGCGACCGGCCAGCACCGCAGGAATGGCTTGGGCCTGCACCGGGGTCGGCGTCTGGTAGCCAAGCGTTTCAAGGGCGCGTTGCAGGGGTTCGATCAGGCCAAGGGTGGCGAATGTCATGGGTCTACCGTCAGAAGATGTTTCGCAATGGCCGGCAGTTTACCTTGTTGGCTAGGCTTTCGCCTTGCGCCATTGCGGCACGCCGATCAACACCACCGCGCCGATGATTACCGCCATGGCCACGCATTCCTCGACGCCGATGTGCTCACCGGCGAACAGGATGCCCAGCAACACGGCCACCGCCGGGTTGACGTAGGCATAGCTGGTGGCCGCCGCCGGGCGCACGTGCTTGAGCAGGTACATGTAGGCACTGAAGGCCAGGATCGAGCCGAAGCACACCAGGTAGGCCAGCGCGCCCCAGCCGGCGGCGGTGGGCCATTGCTGCATGCGCTCACCCGAGATCAGGCTGCCCAGCAGCAGCACCGCGCCGCCGATGAGCATTTCCGTCGCCGCGGCCATCGCGCCCTGGGGCAATGGCAGACTCCGGCTCCAGACCGAGCCGAAGGCCCAGGCGGCCGCGGCGAAGATCAGCAGCGCCGCGCCCAGTGGGCTGGCCTGCAGATTGGAACCCAGGTTGAGCAGGCCGATCCCGACCAGCCCGAGGACGATCCCCGCCCACTCCAGGCGGGTGTTGCGCTGCCCCCGGAACAGGCCGAAGAACAGGGTGAACAGCGGCACGGTGGCCACGGCCAGCGCCGCCACCCCGGACGACACGCCCGCATGTTCGGCGACCGTCACGCCGCCGTTGCCGCAACTGAGTAACAGGATCCCCACGCACCCGGCCGCGCGCCACTGTGGCCAGGTCGGGTTGGGCGCGCCACGCAGGCGCAGGAAGGCATAGAGAATCGTCCCGGCGATGAGAAAGCGCACCCCGGCCATCAGCAACGGCGGCCACGACTCGACGCCGATACGAATGAACAGGTAGGTCGAACCCCAGACGAAATACAGGGCCAGAAAGGCGCCGATGAGCAACAGGGGAAAGCGGGCTTGAGCAGGCATTTCAAAGGTCGTCCATGGTGTGTTTTTGTTCTTTCCTGGTGAGAACCGGGCGGCGAGCCCTCTGCCCGCGAAGAGGCCCTTCAGCCCTACCCCAAGCGATGCTTCTGCAACACCTCGCGCATCTTCGCCATCGGCACTTTCTGCAGCGTGCAGAACAGCCCGTGGGACACCTCGGCCAGCCCGTGCCGCTCGCGCAACTCGCGCGCCAGATGCTGGGTCAGGTTGGCCGCCATCTCGGCATCGGCCATGGCCCGGTGAGCCTGGCCGGTGTGTGGCAGCCTCGCCCATTGGGTCAAGGTGCCCAGCTTGTGATTCGGCGCGCCGGGGAACAGGCGCCGGGCCATCAGCATCGAGCAGGCAAAGCTCTGCACCCGCTCGCGACGCAGCAGGCTGAGCTCGTGATCCCAGAACTTCTGGTCGAAGGAGGCGTTGTGCGCCAACAACGGCGTGCTGCCGACGAACTCGGCGACTTCGGCCATTACCTCGGCCGCAGGCGGCGCCTTGCGCACCATGGCCGTGGTGATGCCAGTCAGGCTGGCAACGAAGCCGGGGACGGGCAGGCCGGCGTTCATCAGGCTCTGATAGCGTCCGACGATTTCGCCGCGTTCGAGCATGACCACGGCGATTTCCGTGGCGCGGCAACCCATGTTCGGCGAGATGCCGGTGGTTTCGAAGTCGATGACAGCAATGCGTTCCAAAGCGGTGAAACCTCAATTCTTCAGCAGCAACGCACCCTCGATGGGCACGTAGCGGGTGGCGGCGCGGATCAGTGAGTTGGCGGTCAGACCTGGCACCCCATAGGCCACGGCCTCGACGCCATGCTTGCCGATGATACGGTCGAGCAGCAGGTCGAAATCACCGTC